>NZ_JAYGHP010000007.1 GCF_034932065.1 Crocosphaera sp. UHCC 0190 | reverse complement strand
TAGATATATAGGGCAGGAAGTTTCCGAATCTACGCCTAACCAGATGGTTGAAATACCATGTATCAAGAGCAGTAGTTCTTGAGGGTAGGAAGCCCCACCCTCAACGCAGTAGGGTGGGGTACTTCACGTAAATCTTTTAGACATAAATATAATGACTGATTTTATTTATACTTATCCCCCGTTAATTCCTGGTATTCTTCGCCGACGCTATAAGCGATTTTTAGCAGATATTGAATTAGAATCTGGGGAAATAATTACGGCTCATTGTGCCAATACTGGCCCCATGATCGGGGTTTGTAAGGTAGACAGTCCTGTTTATGTTTCTGAGAGTAATAACCCTAAAAGAAAGTTAGCTTATACTTGGGAAATGATCGAACTTGAGGGAACTTGGATCGGTATTAATACCGCTTTACCGAATCGAGTTATTAAACAAGTTTTAGAACAACAAAAATTACCACCCTTGGCAGGGAAATATACAAACGTTCGTTCAGAAGTTCCCTATGGAGCTAATAAAAAAAGCAGAATTGATTTTGTTTTAACTGGTGAATCTGAACAATTACCGATTTATTTAGAAGTCAAAAATACGACTTTAGCAAAAGATAAAAGTGCTTTCTTTCCTGATACAGTTACGACTCGCGGACAGAAACATTTACAAGAATTAATGGACTTATTACCCAATGCTAAACCGATGATGTTATATTTTATTAATCGGGGAGATTGTGAAACTTTTTCTCCTGGGGATGAATGGGATGAAACCTATGGTAAATTGTTTCGAGAAGCGGTTAATAAAGGGGTAAAAATATTACCTTGTCGCTTTGAAATATCACCAGAAGGTATTCGTTATTTAGGGTTAGCAGAATTAATGTTAAATGATTCTACCTAACTTGCCATGTAAAATAAATAAATGAATACAGGCTAAAGCCTTATTCTATAGGCACAAAGGCTGTCTACACACCCTAATTCTGTGCCTAGACTACGGATGTGGATATTGTAGGGGTCAACGGCCGTTGACCCCTAGGAAAATGTGTAATTCAACTATAGGAAATTGGTATAAGTTAGATAAACTATTCCTTCCTTGTCATTAGATAGAAACAATCAAAATAACAAAATTGAAACCATCAAGAAAGATAGAGCCTCTGATCCTCAAGAACCGCCAAATTGTTAGTAATTTTTTCACCCCAATGGATAACCCAGATGAGTGAGGTTGTGTCCGAAAAACCCATTTAAGTTTAGGGTAGGCGCAGTGTGAATGAGGAGAAAATCACCCTAACCCCATACTTACCTTCCATGAAAGTTATCCCCTCAATCTTCATCACCCTCAGCGTTATTCTCATCAGTCCTAACGCTGTTGCTCAAGTTGCCAATTCCGATGATTTCAACGCTTTAGCTAACACTTCCAGTCGTGACCTAACGGGTATTGAATCCAGAAGTGCTGCTGATTGGCCTTGGGCCGTTGGTGGCGAATATTCTGAACCGCAAGAATCCTTACCCCTAGATTCTACCAGCCTCGATTTAGATTATTACGACGCTAAACTGGAAAATCTTAATAATACTTATGAACCCCTTGACCGTCAATTGGGGGATGTTGAACGCCCTACCAGTCGCTTTCCCTTTGCTCAATTCTGAAATTTTCCTCACAAATACAAAAAACTGTCCTACTATATCAGGGCGGTTTTTTTGGTTAATATAGGATTCACGGCCCGCACAGAGGGAAGTTTTGATGATTAATCTGCGCCCTTGCACCCCCGCTGATTTGGATTTATTGCGATACTGGGATCAACAACCTCATGTTATTTCCTCAGACCCCAATGATGACTGGGAGTGGGAAGTAGAACTTAACCGCGCCCCAGAGTGGCGAGAACAATTAATCGCTGAAATTGAGGGCCATCCTATCGGATTTATCCAAATTATCGATCCTGCTCGTGAAGATAGCCACTATTGGGGTGATGCAGCCGATAATCTTCGTGCCATTGATATTTGGATTGGAGAAAAGACCGATTTGGGCAAAGGGTATGGAACAAAAATAATGCAGGTTGCCATTACCAGATGTTTCGCTGACCCTACTGTAACTACGATACTAGTTGATCCACTAGCCAATAATAGTCGCGCCCACCGCTTCTATGAACGTCTTGGCTTCAAATTTATCGAATTTCGACGATTCGGTGAGGATAACTGTTTTGTTTATGGCTTAAACCGAGCAGATTGGATATACAAGTAATTCGGGAATAAGTGGGGTAACTAAATCGGATTTGATGTTACTCCTCACCCCATCACCGAATAATGAATAATTGTTAATTATTCATTGTTAATTGCTGAACTCCTCACCCTTCTTTATTCCGACTTGCCAAATTAATGCGATCGCTTAACTCCGATAATTGTTGAGAAAGATCCCAATCTTTTTGTTGCAATTGTGATATTTTATCACAACTATATAACACAGTTGTGTGATCTTTGCCGCCAAATTCTACCCCGACTCTTGGTAAACTTAAATCCGTATGTTGACGCATCAAATACATCCCAATTTGTCGCGCCAAACTAATTTCTCGGCGACGAGAACTTCCTTTTAAATCTTCCACAGATAAATGAAAATTTTCCGCCACAATTTTGATAATTATTTCAGGAGATGCGGTAATTTGTTCCATAGGGGGATTTAAAACAGGAGCAATATTTTCCACTGTCATTGATAGCCCAGAAATAGAAATATAGGTCATTGTGCGAATTAATGCCCCTTCTAATTCCCGAATATTTGAAGTATAATTAGTTGCAATATATTCAATAACTGGACGAGGTAGACGAATATTTTCATACTCGGCTTTTTTCTGAAGAATTGCCATGCGAGTTTCCAAGTCTGGTACTTGAATATCCGCAATTAAACCCATAGAAAATCGAGACACTAATCTATCTTGTAAACTCGGAATTCTTTTGGGAGGACGATCAGAAGCAATGACAACCTGTTTACCCGCTTCATGTAAAGTATTAAAGGTATGAAAAAATTCCTCTTGAGTGAATTCTTTCCCTTCAATAAATTGAATATCATCTACTAATAAAATATCGGCCGTGCGATAATGTTCTCTAAATCCTTCCATATTATCTTGACGAATAGAGGCAATTAAATCATTAGTAAATTGTTCCGTAGAGACATAAAAAACATTAGCATTCGGGTATAATTCAAGACGATAATCTGCAATAGCTTGCATTAAATGAGTTTTCCCTAATCCGACTCCTCCACACAAAAACAAAGGATTAAACTCTCTCCCTGGTGACTCTGCAACCGCTAGAGAAGCTGCATGGGCCATGCGATTTGTTGGTCCAACCACAAACCGAGAAAACGTATAACGAGGATTTAATTTACTCAATTTAGGGGATTCTGTAGGAATTTGTTGATGGGATCGATTGAGTAATTGAGATGATTCTTTTTCCCCAACAATTGCCATATTTTGTTCTTGGGAAGTCGTTAATTTAATCTCTACTGGATATCCCATAACTTTCTCTACTTCTTCAGCAATTAATCCTTGATAAGTTTTTTGTAAATGATTAAGGACAAAAGCATTTTCTACCTGAATAATTAAACAGTTATCCTGCCAATCTTGTACCGTTGCTGAGGCGATCCAAGTTTCAAAAGCAGGAGGAGTTAATCGTAACTTAAGACGATCAAGCACTTGATTCCAAATAGATTGGGGAGAAATAGTCATTATCTAGTCAGAAACTAACAGTTAAGTAGAGAAATTATCTAGTGGGATTAAGTTTTATCTCTCATTCAACATATTAAGACTTAAAAAAGTGGGACTGATGCAACACCTTAATAAAATGTGTTCTTTCTAGGGGTAATTCATGAATTATCCCTACAGATGGGGTCTATGGGTAAGTTTTGAGAAGATTCGCTGATAGGTTAGGCTTAAGGGATAATCGGTCACGAAGCTCTATCAGTGTAGCGGGATTTGTCCCACAATAGGAAAAAACAGCCATAATAAGTAAGTGAGTATGGAGATTGAGGAAAGTCTATGATTAAACCTTCCTTAGAGATTGCTACATTAGGAAATCCGATTTTACGACAAGAGGCCCAACCCGTTACAGATATCACAGATAAACAGCTACAACAGGTAATAGACACACTCTTAAGCACGGCAAAGGCGGCATCTGGGGTAGGGATCGCGGCCCCTCAACTTTCTCATTCCTATCGCCTATTTATTATCTGTTCTCATCCTAACCCCCGTTATCCTGATGCACCCTTGATGGAACCCATTGTTATGATTAACCCTCGTTTAGTCTCCCATTCCGAGGAAATGGTGAAAGGGTGGGAAGGATGTTTGAGTGTTCCGGGAGTCAGGGGTTTAGTACCTCGTTATCAGGCGATAGCCGTCGAATATTTAGACCGACAGGGCCAACAACATCGTCAAGAATTAACGGATTTTGTGGCCAGAATTTTCCAGCATGAACTCGATCATCTTGATGGTATCCTATTCATTGATCGGGTTGCCAATTCTGAAGATTTAGTAAATATTGAATGACTTATAATCGGATCATTCGGTTTTCTGATACTGATGCAGCAGGAGTGGTTTATTTTGCCTCTCTGTTATCCATTTGTCATGAAGCCTATGAAAACGCCTTAGAAACCGCAGGAATCGACCTTAAAACCTTTTTTCAGAATACAGATATAGCTGTTCCCATTGTCCATGCTGAGATTGACTTTTATCAACCCTTATTTTGTGGCGATCGCTTACAAATTTCCTTGATTCCCACCCAATTAAATGATACAGAATTTGAGATCGCCTATGAAATCTTAACCCTATCAAGCTCGACAGTTTGCTTGGCCAAAGCAAAGACAAAGCACGTCTCGATCAACCCCCTCATCCGCAAACGCACCCCTCTCCCATCTTCCCTAATTCAGTGGTTGCAAACGGCAGAATAGATCTTTTTTAGAAAAACTTTCGGATTTTAGTTGCAAGAATAGTCCTAGTTAGCATTATAAATAGAAACGAATAGACTTATCTTACCAGGAGTAACGAGCTTGAAAAAAGTAGAGGCGATTATCCGACCCTTTAAATTAGACGAAGTTAAAATCGCTTTAGTCAATGCAGGAATTGTCGGGATGACAGTTTCTGAAGTCCGAGGGTTTGGACGACAAAAAGGACAGACGGAACGTTATCGGGGTTCAGAATACACAGTTGAGTTTCTGCAAAAGCTGAAAGTCGAAATTGTGGTCCAAGATAATCAAGTGGAGATGGTGATCGAAAAACTGATTACTGCTGCGCGTACTGGGGAAATTGGAGACGGGAAAATCTTTGTCTCTCCTGTGGACCAAATTATCCGGATTCGTACCGGAGAAAGCGATCTCGAAGCGATTTAAGGTATTTTGGGGACAAAGGATTTCCTAAGTCCCCATTATGGTTAATTAGTCTTTTAATGCTGGTTCGATGGGTTCTAAGGGCCGAGTTTCTACCGCAGTTTCGAGGAAAGTATGATAAAACCATCCGCCTAAAACAGCACCGATAATAGGAGCTAACCAAAATAACCACAATTGGGCGATAATTTCCCCATTGCCACAAAATAACGCAACCCCTGTACTTCTGGCCGGGTTGACTGAGGTATTAGTGACGGGAATACTAATTAAGTGAATTAAGGTTAAACCTAAGCCGATCGCCGCAGGGCCAAACCCTCCTGAAGCTAAGCGATCAGTTGCACCCATGATAATGACCAAGAACATAAAGGTCATGACAATTTCAGTAATCAGGGCAGATAATAAACTGTAACCCCCTGGAGAATGAGTACCATAACCATTGGTAGCTAAAGGATTTGAACCACTTAAGTCTAACGCACCATTACCACTGGCAATTAGCAAAAGTACGCCCCCGGCGAGAATTGCCCCTAAGACTTGTGCAATGATATAGGGGAGCAAATCAGAGCCATTAAACCGTTTTCCGGCCAATAACCCAAAGGAAACCGCAGGATTGAAATGACCCCCAGAAATATGCCCAACAGCATAGGCCATGGTTAATACGGTTAATCCAAAGGCAAGGGCAACCCCTAAAAATCCTAATCCGAGAGGGTTCGTTTCTCCTCCAAAGTTAGCCGCTAGGACAGCACTACCGCAACCCCCTAGCACTAACCAGAAGGTTCCGAAAAATTCAGCAATGTATTTTTTCATTTTTATCTTGTTTTAACGCAATTTTTAGTCACAGAGACTGTATGCCCACAAAATAAAGTTTAAACGATCAATTTGTCAAGAACACTTTAGTTTGGGATTAGAATAATTGACGCAACTGTGGTAACAAAGTCTCAAATGCCTGACCCCGATGACTAACTTTTTGTTTCATTTCGGGGGTCATTTGGGCGAAAGTTTGTTGATATTGGGGAACATAAAAAATCGGATCATAACCAAACCCTCCTATTCCTTGGGGGGTTTTGAGAATTTCTCCGGCACAAATTCCTTCGGTTTGTAAGGCAATTATGCCATCAGGACTGGCGATCGCAATGGCACAAATAAACCTGGCCTGTCGATTTTCATTATTACCTAATTCGTTTAATAATCGTTCAATTCTCCCTTGATCGCTGTTACCATAACGGGCAGAATAAAGTCCTGGTGCGCCATTGAGGGCATCGACAGCTAATCCCGAATCATCGGCGATCGCCCATTCTCCTAGTGCGGTGGCCACTTGAGATGCTTTTAAGGCAGCATTTTCTAGAAAAGTTTCCCCTGTTTCTTCAATTTCGAGTTCTTTGGGTTTTAGTTGTAATTTCCAAGGTAAGTCCGTTAAATAATCTTGTATTTCCTGCAATTTTCCAGGGTTGCTGGTCGCTAAAATTAATTTTTTCATAGTTTTGTTTTCCTTGAATTTATTTCGATTGTATCTATTTAATTGACAATCTGTAAACAAAAAATCCTATTGTCTTTTTTTAAAAAACAATTCATAATAAAAATCATAATGCTCCTTTGTTTGAAGACAACATAAGCAATCATTTATTTAATGTATCAGGAGGACACTTATCATGACACAACCCAAGATTGCTGATACTAAGCCTATGGTTTTAGAATTAGATGCTGGTGATTATTATTGGTGTAGTTGTGGTCAATCTCAAAAACAACCTTATTGTGATGGATCTCATAAAGGAACTGAGTTTACACCCGTAAAATTTACTCTAGAAGAACCCAAAAAAGTGGCTTTGTGTTTGTGTAAACATAGCCAAAATTCTCCTTTGTGTGATGGCTCTCATAGTAAATTATCCCATGAGTAAGGGAACTAAGAGAAGCCTTTTTACTTCTATTTTTCAGGAGGTTTCCTGCTCACTGTAGGGACACTCTTGTCACTAAAAATCCCTAAACACCTCTGATGGTTAACTTCAAAAGTCGTTATTGATCTTTAAATAATGCTTTTGTCCACATCATCAGGGTTTTTTCTTGACTATTATTTATTTTTTAGTGATTCCACTAACAGATTACATATTATTATTTTTGAATAAATTAATCTCTTCTTCTTATTTTCTTACTATCAAATTAGGGCTGTGATATTAAACACACTAAACCAGAGATTTTCCTCAATGAAAACCTTATGCTCAGGCTTCATAATTGAGAAGAACTTGTTTCTCAGGAGTTTTTCCTGATTCTCTACTAAGACCAAATCTGATTCATATATTCCCTTTTCAGATTGCCACCTGTATCCTCAAAACCCTTCTTACCTTTTGTTTTCTGCTCTCTGACTCATCTTAAAGATTAAGATGCCTATATAAACAGATTTGGCATGAGTAATTATGCTACATCTTTAGGAAAATGTTAATGGAAAACTTAGTGGAATCTGTTGAATGTATTCAAGATAAACAAAATATTTTAGCTTTCAACTTAACCAATAATCAACGAATTTTTTATCTGGAACAATCTCAGTATTCGATTGGACGTTCCCCTGAAAATTCTATTGTTATTGAATCTGAAGCGATCTCAAGATTTCATGCCACCATTTTTAAACAGGTCAAAAATAACGGAGAGATTTCCTTTGTAATTATCGATGGCACTCCACAAGGAGAGTTAAGTCGCAATGGCTTATTTATTAATGGTAATCGACGATTCAAACATGAGCTTCAACATGGGGATATTATTCAATTTGAACCAGGTATTCAAGCTAATTACTATATTCTTCACAAAAGGAACGAAAATTTCGTCAGGAATCTTTTACCTAAGGTATCAACTGGAGCTAAATTTCCTGATTATAAACATCAAAAATTACAGGACGAAGCCAAGCGGACTATGATTTTAAGTGAGGAAACTTTTGCCCATTCCCATGTTGATTTAAGCAAGTTTGCTTCTTTAATCGAATTGAGTCCTAATCCCATTCTAGAAATTAATTATGAGGGGAATATTACTTATGCGAATTCCTCGGCTAAGCTACAATTTCCTGATTTGAAACAAGCTCAACTTGATCATCCTATTCTCCAAGAATTAATAGACAATCACCAAGATCGTCAGGGTAACTTATTAGTTCGTGAAATCAAAATTAGTGAATCTATTTTTGAACAACACGTACACTATCTTCCTCAAGAAAACTTGATTAGAAGTTATCTATTCGATGTAACACAGCGCAAAGAAGCTGAGAAAATTCTTAAATATCAAGCTTTTCATGATACTCTGACAGGTTTACCTAACCGAACTTTTTTTAATGAGCATCTCGCTCTTTCTTTAGGTAATGCTCAAAGAAATGAAACATTGATGGCAATATTGTTATTGGATCTTGATGGGTTTAAAAACATCAATGATACTCTAGGACATGGCGTTGGAGATCAAATGTTGCAATGTTTTGCTAAACGGTTACAGTCTCAAATTCGACGGGGAGATCTAGTTTGTCGATGGGGTGGAGACGAATTTACTATCCTACTTTCCCAGATTAAAAATCCTGATGAAGCTGGACAATTTGCCCAAAGACTTTTAGAGATTTTTAAAGATCCTGTCACAGTAGGTAAGCATCAAATTTATCTTAAATCTAGTATTGGTATCACGATCTATCCTCAAGATGCTCAGGAACAAGAAACTTTGTTGAAATCGGCTGATTTAGCTTTATACAAAACCAAAAATTGTGGTCGGAATAACTATCAATTTTATCACCCTGACATGGAAACTCAAATAACCAATAACTTTCAGCTTGAAAATTCTCTTCATAAAGCCATAGAAAAGGAAGAATTTTGCCTTTATTATCAGCCGCAAATTAATATTAGAACAGGCACAATTGAGGCCATGGAAGCTCTAATTCGTTGGCAAAATCCTGAGCTTGGTTTAGTTACACCGAATAAATTTATTGCTTTAGCTGAAAAAACAGGTTTAATTATTCCTATTGGTGAGTGGGTACTTAAAACAGCTTGTAAACAAGCACAAAAGTGGCACTCGATGGGATTTCCCCCCTTCAAAATAGCTGTTAACTTATCGGCTCAACAGTTTCAACAATCTAATTTAATAGAAGTTGTTGAGCAGAGTTTACAGTTAGTTGGATTAGAACCAAAATGGCTAGAATTAGAAGTGACTGAATCTACCTTAATGGACAATATTCATCTAGCTTGCCAGACTCTAGAAATATTTCGAGATAAGGGAATTTCTATCTCAATGGACGATTTTGGAACCGGATATTCTTCCTTGGGCTATCTCAAACAATTTCCTTTTCAGACGCTGAAAATTGATAGAACTTTTGTTAAAGATATTAATGCAAATTTTGAGGATCAAGCTATTATTTCAGCAATCATGACTTTGAGTCGTGGCTTAAATTTGAGGGTCGTAGCTGAAGGTGTAGAAACTAAAGATCAACTGAATTTGTTAAAAATTTTAGACTGTGAAGCAATGCAAGGATTTTTCTTTAGTCGTCCTTTAGATTCAAAGAAAATAGCCTTATTTTTAGATAGTTTTTATCAAAAAGTTGCTTAATAAACTAATCCCTGTTCCCCCTTCCTTATTTCTTTCCTTTCTTAGTTAATGCTGATTTTATTTCATTGTATTAACATTGTTGAGAGAAATTGCATGAATTATTTTACAGACACTGAAACCTTAAATTTATTAACAGCGAAAACGGAATTACAAAAAGCAATTGATCATGAAGAATTTGTTCTTTACTATCAGCCTCAAATTAAAATTGAGACGGGAGAATTGTCTGGAATTGAAGCTCTTGTCCGTTGGAATCACCCGGATTTTGGTCTAATTTCTCCTGATAAATTTATTCCTCTAGCTGAACAAACCTATTTAATCGGTTCTCTTGGCCAATGGATTTTGAATACTGCCTGTTGTCAAAATCAAGCCTGGCAAAATTTAGGCTTACCTCCCTTGATTATATCGGTTAATCTTTCTGCATACCAGTTAGAATCTCCCAGTTTAGGAAAAATAGTAAAAAAAGTCTTGAAAGAAACAAGATTAGAACCTCAATGGTTAGAATTTGAAATTACAGAGGAAGCGATTTTATCTAATCCAGAAATGGCTCATCAAGCTTTACTTGATTTGAAACAAATTGGTGTTCATTTGTCTTTAGATGATTTTGGTAGTGGCTATTCTTCTCTTAGTTATCTTTCAAAATTTCCTTTTGGTACCTTGAAAATTGCTCAGTCTTGCATTGAAAACCTCACGGAAGATTATCAAGCTATTTCCTTAATTTCGGTTATTATATCTTTAGGAAAAATGTTAGATATGAGAGTCATAGCAGAAGGGGTAGAAACACAGAAACAACTCGATATATTACGTAATTTAGATTGTCGAGAGGTACAAGGATATTTATTAAGTCAACCCTTAACTCAGGAAGAAGCTACTAGCTTTTTAGCTTTATATTACGGTTTCTAGCCTACCTTTGTCCTTTAGAAAAAGTTTGGAAAATTACTTATTTCTGAAGTTCTAACGACCTAGTTTTGGTCTGGTTGACCTGTGGACTTTTTTAAGCATTATTTTAGTCTTCTAGGTTTGCTAAAAACTTAATACTTGTAAACACTTGAAAAGGAAAATAGAATTCAGATGCCTAACAAAAGAAGCCGAAAAAAGAATGGGCCAAAGTTTCACTGTCCTCAATGTAATCGTCGATTATGGCGAGTAGGTGGACATAAATATTTTATCTTTTACCAAGGAAAATCAGAAATTCAACATGGATTTGGGCTGACCCCTAAAAAAGCCAGTTTTTTAGCCACACAAAATCCTATTTGGGTTGATCGGGATGTTTGGTTAGAAGAATTTTTTTGCGAAGGCCATGGCAAAATCTGGATGCGTTTATCTCGTTCTGAAGAAGGAAAAATCACCACAAGACTCGCCAGACGGGAGGACTGGAAACGGACAACTTCTACTCCCGATCCAGACACACCAAACTGTTCTGTGAGTGAGTTTACTTACCGGATGAGTCGTCGTAGTCATCCTAATCTGATCAATCGGGTTTATGAATAGTTGATGCGCCCTTACTTACCTACTTTTGCCTAAGCAGCTTTAGGTTTAAAAAATGCTACTTTACCACTATAGGCTTGAGTCAAATAGTTTTCTTTTAAGACAAATTGTCGTTTTCCTGCTGCAATCACTTCTTTATTCAATAAAATTAAATCATCAAAATGAGTAATTGATTCTCCTAAATCATGATTGACGACTAAGACAATTTTGCCGTTAGCAACTAATTCCCGAAAAATACTAAATAAAATATTTTCTGTCTTTTGATCTACCCCAACAAACGGTTCATCAAAAAGGAAAATTTCTGCATCTTGGGCCAAGGATCTCGCTAAAAATACCCTCTGTTGTTGTCCTCCCGAAAGTTCTCCAATGGGACGTTTAATATAAGCGTCCATATCTACCCTTTCCAACGCTTCTAAACCCATACGACGACTATAGGCCGAAAACCGTCGAAACCAACCTGTTTGACGCACCCTTCCCATCATTACCACATCCCAAACCGTCGCTGGATAAGTCCAGTCAATTTGCGATCGCTGAGGAACATAAGCCACTTTTTCTAATTGTGACGCAAAGGGCCGCTCCTGATATGTCACTGTTCCCTGAGTCACCGGAATTAACCCTAACATCCCTTTCATTAAGGTACTTTTCCCCGCACCGTTGGGGCCAATAATACCTGTTAATCTTCCTGGTTGGATCTTAACGTTGATGTCCCGTAACGCCTCTAAATTACGGTAATAAACCCCTAAATGACTGATGGCAATTTCCTGATCCTGCATCTGTGTGACCCCAGATAATTAAATCTTCCTACCCATAGCATACCCCAAAAATGAGATAATTATGAAAATGATGATGAGATAATTATGAATAGTCCTAGGATGATGATGAAACTATTACCGCAAAAGCCTTTTAAATTACCTGTTGCTTCACTGGTTTGGGTTATCCTTTTAGGACTGGCAATAACGGGTTGTCAGGGACAAAAATTCCAGGAAATAGCAGAAACGGCTAAACCCAAGGTTGTTTCTACCAGTACCATTATTGCTGATTTAGTAGAACAAATTGGCAAACAAGAGGTTGATAGTCAAGGCATTTTACAACCAGGGGCCGATCCTCATGTTTATGAACCTGTTCCTAGTGATAGTGTAGCATTTGAAGAAGCTGATGTAATTTTTTATAACGGTTACAATTTAGAGCCAGGGTTAATTAAACTGATGAATGCTGCGGGAATAAAAGCCCAAAAAATTGCTGTAGGAGAAGCAGTTAAGCCTTTAGATTTTAATTATAAAGGACAAAAAGCCCCCGATCCTCATGTTTGGGGAGATGCAAAAAATGGGATTATTATGGTTAATAAAATTCGGGATGAACTCATTAAAATTTCTCCTGAAGATGAATCTACTTTTAAACAAAATGCTGCCATATTAAACGCCAATTTAGAACGCTTAGACAGTTGGATAAAACAACAAATTACGACAATTCCTGACAATCAAAGAAACTTAGTAACGACCCATGATGCCTTTCAATATTATACAAAAGCTTATGGATTAACCATGACAGGGACATTAATTGGCATTAGTACAGAAGAACAACCAAGCGCACAAACCGTTAAAAATTTAGCAGAAGTGATTAAAAAAACTAAAGTTCCTGCTATTTTTGCAGAAACGACAATTAATCCTACCTTGATTAAAACCGTTGCTGAAGAAGCAGGGGTAAAATTAGCCCCTAAACCCTTATATTCTGACTCCATTGGTGCGCCAGGAAGTGAGGGAGATAGTTACATTAAAATGTTAGTGGCTAATACTAATAGTATTGTCCAAGCATTAGGAGGAAAAGCCGGAGAGTTTAAAACCAATTAAGTATTTAAAATAGCATAACTTTAAATACTTTAATTAAAGATAAATGAAAAAATAAATAAATAAATCTCAGGGAATTCTCAGGGAATTCTCATATTAAAAGTCAGAAAAATTCTTTGATTTTTTCGATCATTTTTTCCGTAACTCATGAGGAAGACGCTGAAGGGAATAATAGCAAGGAAACATAAAACAACAACTTGCTAAATACAATACTTTAGGAGAAAATCATGCTAGTTACCAACAATAATTTACTCTCTAACCTCAATGTTAACGATATGATTGAGCGAACCAAAACAGTCGGGGGAAATGGTGGGAGTGCTTTCGTTACTCAAGCAAATGAAACACAACAACATAGTATTCAATGGATCTCTGTTTATGCTGAGAAAAAAATTATCCGTGGTCTAAAAATTTGGTATGACGGCGGCGATCATAGTCGGGTTGATGATCCCCTAACTTTGGGAACCCCTGCGGGTAAAGAAACACGCTTCCGTCTTGGCGGTAAACCGATTGATTTTTGTACCCTTTATCATAGTGATTTCCGAGGAGGAAGACTAGGGGGAATTATATTACGCTTAAATGACGGTTCCACCTTACAAGCAGGAGATCTTAATGGTCGTGCAACGACTTTATCCTTGGGACAATATGGAATCAGAAATACTGTTTTAGTGGGTTTATTTGGTCGTAAAGGGAAGGATATTGATCAACTAGGATTGATTGTAAAAAATGATATAACTCAATTAAATATTGAGCATATTGACTATAATTTAGTCCCCACCAGTGAAACCAATTTAAAGGTCGAATCCTTAGATTTTATTCGGATTGATAATAAATCTGATATCCCACAGACTAGCTCAATTACTCATACTCGTTCAGTGAATGCTAGTAATAATTGGTCTCATAATGTTGGGGCAAAAGTTGGGGTATCAACTAGCATTAAAACAGGGATTCCCTTTATTGCGGAAGGAAAGGTTGATGTATCTCTTGAAGCTTCCTATAATTACACTTGGGGGGGAACCTTAGAAACTTCAGATTCTTTTGAATATACAGCAACGGCGACTGTACCACCTCATAGTGAAATTGAGGCTCAAGTATTAGTGACACAAACCAAGTTTGATTTAACCTACACAGCACAAGCATCAGCAACCTGGGCCAATGGAATGACCATGAGTGGTGTGATTCACGGAACCTATGAAGGGATTCATTCCCATGACGTTCAAATCGATTATTCCATCCCCAAAACAGACTCATCTCAAAAGCGAGTTGCTCCTCTTGATGCTTCCTTAGAGTTTAGTCAGATCGCCGCTTAAGCATCTTCGTGACATTCTCCCAACCCTGACCGCTTAGGCGGTACAGGGTGGGCTTCCCAATTCACATTGAGATATTTCTGCCCACAGAGGTATAGAACACGCCACTTGCTCTACTTGGGGAAACCCCAAGACCGCAGTGGCTCCTCTACGCCAGTTATCTAGGCTTATCACCCCCGACACCTCGACTTGACAGACGGTTTCCTTTCCCCTGAGTCCCAGGGTAGTAGTTTCTATGCCTCGATTACAAATTTCTTGGGCAGAGGCCACATCTCTATCGCATTGATACTGGCATTCAGGACAATCATGAATTCTATCAGCAAGGGTTTTCCGTGACGATGACCTGCAATTAGGACAAGTTTGGCTAGTACCCCGATGGTCAACCAGTCCAAAATACTTGCCTCTTATTTTGCAGACATATTTCAAAAGATCTCTGAATTGCCCAAAACCTGCATCAAGAGTATGTTTGCTCAAAAAGCCTTTAGCCATAATACGGAAATCAATATCTTCCATGAAAATACTGTCTCCCATATCACAGATTTGATGGGCCAATTTGTAATGGTAATCTTTGCGTTTGAAGGCAATATGATTATGTTGTTTTTCTACTTTTTTTCTGGCTTTATCGTAATTGTTAGAATGCTTATTTTTCTTAGACAATCGATGTTGTAGCAATTTAAGCTTACGTTGCTCGGTTCTAAAGAATTTACGCCCTTTCTCAATAAAGCCATCAGAAGTAGCAACAATTTTAGTTATGCCGACATCCAAACCTAACGGATGTCCAAAAGGAGTCTCAATTTCAGGTAAAGACATATCGGATTGAATGCTAATAATAGCAAACCATCCCTTCGCTTTTTTGAGAACTCGTACCTGTTTGATAACAAATCCATCAGGAATAGGACGATGAAGATTTATCTGAACTTTTCCCAATTTTGGTAAATTTATTTGCCACCCAGTCAAAGGATTGCTTCTAAATTGAGGAAATAATAAAGACTTCATTTGTCCGTATTTCTTGAACCTCGGAAAACCAAACCCTCTATTACGGAAAAAATCCCAAGCATCATGAAGTCTTTTTACATTAGTTTGTAAGACTTGACTGGGAACTTTCCCCAAGGAGGGAAATACTTTCTTGGCTTTCGGCAATTGGTTTTGTTGCTGATGATAACTCGGAAATGGGTAATCAGCAGCCATGATGTATTCCGACTCTAAACTACACCGATCTATTGGACACTTCCTAGAAGCAATCCAATCTTTTAGTTCTCGCAAAGCATAGTTATAAGAACGGCGACAAGTTTCTAGCCATTCATCTAACAATGCCTCTTGTTCGCTATCAGGATAAATTCGGTACGAGTAGTTCAAAGTCAACATCAATCAATGTTAGCACAGAATAAGTAATATGCTAACATTGATTTATCGGACAAGGTTGTGCTGCCGCACGTCAATATATTGGTCAGGCTGTATCCCGACCCTAAAACATTGGCGGTACTCACCTTGGGTTCGATGCGTCCGCCTCGTTTATAGGGCGGGACTTAGCCGACATTTAAGTTAAAAAATCCCCCATCTTGAGGCTCAAGGTGGGGGACTATTAGCATTATCCATCCACTGCATACAAATCTCTTTCTTTTCCCAGGGCAAAACTCAAAGAAGTTTTCCAACTTTTATTAGATTGACTCATAAATAAAATAATAGCGATCACGGCTAAACTACTACTTAAAGTAAAGATAGTGGGATAACTGAGAAAACTGCCTAAAGACCCAATTACAGGGCCGGCGATCGCAATTCCCACATCAAACCCGCTCAGACAAACCGAGTAAACCCGACCCCTTTCTTGAGAGAAAGACCGATCTGAGATTAAAGCAATAATCATCGGAATTAAAATTCCCCCTCCCATTCCTTCAAAAATGGCCGCTAACAGTAAACCTTCTGGCCCCTTCGCTTGAGTTAAGAAAAGCATGGACAAAAAATAACAAAATAAACTGCCTGTAATAAATAAACCCCTACCATAGCGATCAGACGCTTGTCCAGATAAAATGCGAGCCGAAAAACTGGCGATCGCTGCCACAGTGTAGAATAAACCAGCACTTAACCCTAAATTCGTCTCTCGTAAAAACAGAGGTAAAAAAGTGACCAAAATACCAAATAAGAGGCCAATAAGTAATAAAATCAACGCAGGAATCATCAGCGAACGACTGGCTAAAAGTTCCCTGAAACTGCGCTGCGATCGCACTGATAGGGATACCTCTTGGTGAGCTTCGTGATAACGAGGGGTTTCTGGAATCCAACCCACTAATAATAAGCCGAAAAACCCAAAACTCGCAGAAGTAAGGAATAAGGGGCCATAGCCGTAAGATTCCTGTAAAAATCCGCCTAAAGCAGGGCCAATACCCATACCAATCGGTGCCACTAAACTCATATAACCAATGAGTTCCCCCCGATATTTGGCTGGAGATAAATCTACCACCAACGCACTATAACCCGTCGTAAAAGCAGCAATGCTAATCCCATGAACAGCACGAACCGCAATTAAGGGAAAAACCGACGGAATCAGCCAATAACCAAAGGGAGCAATACCAGCAACAAAGATCCCAATGTAGAGGACAATTTTGCGACTGTGGGTATCTGCTAAATGTCCTAACCAAGTCCGAGAGCATAATAACCCAATGGCAAAACTTCCCATCACTAAGCCGATCTGCGCCTTTGTGCCACCGAGATCAGCAAGATAGGTGGGTAAAGTTGGTAGCAGAGTCGTGAGGCTGATCCAAAAGAAACAACCTGTCCCTAGTAACAACAATAGACTACGCTGTTGTTTAGGATTGAGACGTTGAAACGTTGTCAAAATGCTCACAGGCCATATTTTGCTCTTTACTATTCTTAATATAGAAAATTGTAAGCAGAATTGCCCTTAAGTTGCTGTGCGGAGACGATAAGCGATCGCTAATAATTTCCCTAAATAAGCGAGACAGTCTATTTCCCAAGGTTCCCAGAGATAAGAAGACTGACAATGATGTATCCAGACAAGGAGCCAAAGGTTTTCTTTCACCAAAATAGGCATCATAGTCACGGTTTGAATCATTAATTGCTTAAAAGGGGCGATCGCTTCAGGGGATAATTCAGTGTCTCCAGAAAAATCAAGGTTGACAATTTTTCCCTGTTGATAGGTATTCTGATGAGTTTCCCACAGAGTCATTTTTTCCCATGATAAAGTTTTAACGGAAGGATAACCGGGACGCATTGTCTCTGCTAAAAGTATTCCATCATTTTGATACATTCCCACCCGTTCCGCATTAACCAAGCTTTGAAGTTGATTGATGACATCTTTCAATAAGGTTTTCATTGAAATAGGTTGTTCCCCTTGAGAAACCAGGTAATTCTCAAGAACTTGCCATTTTTGTCGTTTTTCTAAGCGAGATTTGAGAGAATTTAACTGCTTAAGAGCTTGACTGGTTTGTAAGAGACGAGATACCCGTTGAGATAAGACTGACCAAGAGATCGGTTTTGTTATGTAGTCCGTTGCTCCCACGGCAAAGGCTTGATCAATGGATTCTTGATCATCGAGGGCCGTAATCATCAGGATCGGCAAGTCAACATTGTTATCAAGGGAGCGAAGACGCTGACAACAAGTGAACCCATCCATTTCTGGCATAATTGCATCTAATAACACCATATCCACTTGTCGGCGGTCGTATTCATCTAAACATTGTTGACCATTTTTAGCTTCAATGACTCGATAGCCCTCTTCTTCCATGGCTACCCTCAATAAACTCCGCATGGCGCGATCATCATCAACAACGAGAATTAAGGGGACTTCTGGAGGAAGAGAGAGACTATTCACAACTAAATGATGGGTGATAACTGTTGACATCCTCCCTCGCCTTAAAACGGCGGGGTTTCAAACCCAATTTTCTGATAATTGAGGATGGTTGCTTAGTTCTTTTTGTAGAGCATGGCAAACTCGATCATACTCTATTTTGAGCATCGGTATTTTTTCCGTCGCGCCTAAGAGGGTTCCTTGACGTGCAATTGTTTCTATTTCTTGGCACATACAAGACAGATTCATTGCCCCTACATTGGCACTAGCCGAGCGAAACCCATGGGCAGCCTGACGGACTGCTTGCACATCTTCTTGAGCGATCGCCGTTGTAATTGCTGAGAGGCGTAGGGGCCCATCCTCAAGATAGCTCATGATCAAATCATTAATGACATCCTTGGCTCGTTTTCCTGCCATTTTCCCTAATCGATCAAGAACTTGAGGATCAAGGGCTGGTTTGTCTAAGACGGGTTGACATTGACCTAAAGCCCTTTGTAATTCTTCGATGCGGATAGGTTTGGCAATATAATCATCCATTCCCGCGGCTAAACATTTTTCCCGATCGCCGCGCATCGATTCAGCCGTCATGGCGATAATACGGGGCTGTTTTTCCGGAGCTATCATTTCCCGAATCTTCTGTGTGGCCGTCAATCCATCCATTTCTGGCATTCGGACATCCATTAAAATCACATCATAATACCGACGATCTAAGGCTTCTAACACTTCTGCCCCATCACTGACCATATCTGCCCAATAACCGAGTTTTTCTAACAATAAGCGGATGACTCCTTGATTGACTACGACATCTTCCGCCACCAGAATTCGCAACGGTAAGCTTTCTGCCAGTAATTTTTCTTTTGACTCTTCTTTGACCGATTTAGTCATTTTAATGGGTTTTCTAGCAAAAATCTGCATCAAACTATAATAAAGTTGGGATTGTTTGATGGGTTTAATCAGAACAGCGGCAAATTCCTCACTATCACTCTGGGAAGCCATTTCCTGACGAGTAATTGAACTGAGCATGACCAGGGGCAATGCTCGGCAGTTGGGTTGTTGGCGAATTTGACGGGCTAATTCTAGTCCATCCATCTGAGGCATATTCATGTCCAAAATTGCCACGTCAAAGGTAATACCACGTTTTAACCATTCCAGAGCTTTTTCCCCAGAATCAACCGCACAGGTAAACATTCCCCAGGACTGTGCTTGTAGGGTGAGAATTTTCTGATTGGTCAGATTATCATCGATAATTAGCATTCGTTTGCCCATTAATTCCCGTTCCCCTTCATGGGAAGTCACAGGGGAGGAACTGGGTGCTGGTTCGGCTTGCAGGGTGAAGTAAAATGTCGAGCCTTTGCCTTCTGTGCTGTGAACCCACATTTTCCCCCCCATCAGTTCACTTAAGCGTTTACTGATCACTAATCCTAAACCTGTACCGCCATATTTACGGGTTGTGGAGGCATCTACTTGACTAAAGGGTTGGAAAAGGCGATGACAACGCTCAGGGGGAATGCCAATGCCTGTATCTTTGACGGCAAATCGTACTTCGTAGGAGGTAGGAGACTCACTTTCTTCTTGGGTTAAAGGTGTTGCATTAACATAGATCACCACTTCCCCTGTTTCGGTAAATTTGATGGCATTACCCACAAGGTTGGCTAAAATTTGCCGTAATCTGGTGCTGTCTCCTGTAATAGCCCTGGGGGTTTTGGGTTCGATTAGATAGGCTAATTCTAAGTTTTTTTCTGAGGCCTGAGAAATAAATAAACGTAAAACGTCTTCAATGCAAGGGCCTAGTTCAAAAGGTTGTTCTTCTAATTCCAGTTTTTGAGCCTCGATTTTAGAAAAATCTAAAATATTATTAATCATAGTCAGTAAGTTTTCCCCACTGTTGCGGATAATACTGACAAATTCTTGTTGTTGATCGTTTAATTGAGTATCCAGTAATAATCCTGTCATCCCTGTGACAGCATTTAAGGGTGTACGAATTTCATGGCCAATCATGGCTAAAAACTCATTTTTTGCTTGATTAATTTCTTCAATGGCTTTTTCCGTGGCTTTTTGTTCAGCAATTTTAGTTTGTAGGGCTTGAAGGGTTTCAAGATTTCCTCCTAAACTACTAATTAAGACTTCTAGTTGATGTAATTCATCCCCTTGATTTAAGGAAGCGCGCTCTTCTTCGGGTAGCAATAATTGGGTTTTTCTTACTAAGTTACCGAGGGGAATCTGGACTTCCCGTCTAAACATAGCGATCATGATAAAAATTAAAACTCCACTGACAATCAAAGAAGCAATTAAAATTTTACTGGCTGATTGGAGATTATCTTGTTGAGTATCTTCTAAGGTGTAAGCAATCCGAATTTCTCCCACAGAAGTTCCCCCAACAATGAGCGGTTGGCGAATTTCTTGAATCTGAGGATTCTGCTCAATTTTTTCGATTAATTTCCCTAATTTCAGGGTCGTTTGAGAAGGCTTTCCTAAATTGGTTTGATTAGCTAAGGTTTGAACAACGGTGGGATTTTCTTGGTTAAAAAAGCTAGTAATGGTTTGCCCTTGAGCATTGACAATTATGCTATAAACTAAATCTGAGCCGACACTTGATTGCCTCATGAGCCGCTCAAGGAGCGAATCATTTAATTTAAGCTCAGATTCTTGAGAAATAATACGTAATTCTTTTCCTAAGTCTTCTACTCTTGCTTTCATCGTTTCTAATCTCTGATAATATCGCCAACGCACTTGGATCACACCAAAGAGTAACTGAGCTAACAGTAAACCTATACTGGTCAACCCTAAATATCTCAGGGTAATTTTATTGATTTTGAGATTACTCAGCATCATAGGCTTTATCTATAGAGATTGAGGATTCTTGGGAGATGGCAATGGGTTAGTTAAGGGTCTGATACATCAGGAGAATGACACTTTGAGGAAAGTTGTTGATAATTCTTTGCAAAAATTTATATTAATTATACTTTATCAAGTTTTTTCCCCTTTAGATTGACGGTTATCCAATTTTTGACATAAAGATTTTGTCAAGAGATTCGAGCAAAGACCCTTCCCCTAGCATCTGCGATCACGATTCAAACCGCCATAATTTTAATCACTCGTAACCAATGAGGAGATCAGATGTTAGAGGTGATATTAATCACGCCAAATTAACCATTCCTAGATACAAACAGTTAAGTTTATTCTAGGGGAATCCCCACCCTAAAACGGGCAGGGAGGATGTCAAAGTATGTCAAGATAACTCCATGTCCATTTTGTCCATTTTATTGTTTTCTCTATCTTGAACATGACACGGAGATCTCTACGCTCTTCTTCAGAAGGAATTATAGAAGCGAAGCAGGCCTTAGCCGCTAAAGGCTGGACTCAAGAATACCTCGCGGGAGAAGTTGGTTTGTCCAGTCGCCAATCGATTTGGAAATTTCTCACCGGTCGTCCCGTTGAGCGTCATGTCTTTAAAGAACTCTGTTTCAAACTCGCTCTTAATTGGGAAGACATTGCTGATCTTCCTGATGAGTCTCGTGTTTCTCGTCCATTGAGAGTTGTTGAGGACAATTTAGATCTCGAAGAATTAACCCTGCGAATGCGCTCTCAAGTACGAGAGTCTATTGATACTCAGTGTAATACTCTACAATCATCTTTTGAGCTAACCCAACCCCCACTGCAAAGGGTTTATACCACAGTTAATTTTTATCTTCAACCCAGTTACCAGCGTTGGTTAGAAGTTTCTGATTTAGAACAATCTTTGGCTCCCAGTGAGGGATTTCACTTATCTCCCATTCAGTATGATTCAGTCGTTGATTTGGAGTTGGTCGCTCAACGGGAGAAGTTGGTCATTTTGGGTAAACCAGGGGCAGGTAAAACCACGTTTTTACAGTATCTAGCACTGCAATGTAATCAGGGTAAGTATCGACGGGACTTAATTCCTTGTTTTATTGAACTCAGAAGTGTCTGGGATCAAGGGGATGGGGAACCGATTAATTTCCTGGCTTATTTTGTTACCTGTGGGAAAAGTTATGGATTCTCGAACCAACAAACCTTAACCTTATTGCAGGAAGGCAAATTCCTCTGTCTATTGGATGGTTTAGATGAAGTGCCGCAACTGATGCGAGAATCTCTCTGCAAAAATATTGAAACCTTTACGCAAGATTTTTATAAAAATCAGGTAATTATTACCTCTAGAAGTTCAGCGCAGCAGTTCCATTTCCGGGGATTTACTTATGTGGAAATGGCGGATTTTGATGCTCAACAGATTGATTGTTTTGTCCAGAAATGGTTTGGGGCCGTCATGGCTGATAAAACTGAAGCAAAAAATAAGGCACAACAATTTTTAGAACAATTAGAAAGACCAGAAAATAAGCCAATTCGAGAGTTGGCAATTACCCCCATTCTCCTGAATCTTTTGTGTTCTGTTTTTAAGGAAAGGGTAAGTTTTCCTCGTCAACGGACGAAACTGTATCAAGCAGGATTAGATATTCTTTTACAGCGTTGGGATCAAGCGAGAGGTATTGATCGAGATGGTTTTTATCATGATCTTTCTTTAGTACATAAACTTAAATTATTGTCTCAAATTGCAGCGATTACTTTTACAGAAAATCGTTATTTTTTTGAAAGTCGTGATATTCTGGGAATTATTGAAAATTATCTGACGGAAAATTTTAGCTTTAAGGAAGATTTAGAAAACCTTTGGTTGACAAGTGAAGCCGTTTTAAAATCCATTGAATTACAACATGGAATTTTAGTAGAAAGAGCTAAAGATATCTATTCTTTTTCTCATCTTACCTTTCAGGAATATTTGACGGCGCGAAAAATCATTGCGAATGATAATCAAAATTTAGAGGATGAATTAACTAAATTAGCGGATCAAATGTTAGATTTTCGTTGGCGAGAAGTAATTTTACTCATAATGAGTATGTTACCAAAAGCTGATGTAATGATAGAAAAAATGAAACAGTTTCTTGATAATTTGGTCAAACAAGATTTAGATTTGCAAACATTTTTAGAAAGTTTGAATCGCAAAGTTAAATCAATGAAAACATCTTACGATGAAGCAGCAGTGCGGGCTTTTTATTTTACCCTATTTCGTCATCGAGATTTAAACTTAGCGTTGTCCTTAGATTCTAACTTTGCAAAAAAAGAGCAATTAAACCCAGAAATTCTCTTAGATTCAACTCTAGCAAGAGCATTTATGGATAGTTTAAATTTATTAGATAATCCCAGTGCAAAAAACTTTTTAAATTTATGTTTTACCTTAGAATTAGAGCAAAAATTTCCACTTGAATCTGAATTCTTGACTGGATTTAAACAGCTAAAATTAAAGCTTCCTAACCCAGATGAAGGAAAAGAAGCCATAGTTAATTGGGTAAAAAATCAAGGTAAACAATGGGTTGAAATGTTTCGAGATATTCTGATTCAATATCGTCAAATTGGCTATGATTGGCAACTTAATCAACAACAAAAAGAACTATGGAATAGCTATTATGATGCTAATCTTTTTTTAGTTGAATGTCTTCAAGGAGATTGTCAAGTTAGCATCGAAGTCAAGAAAACAATTAAATCAACCCTTTTATTACCTTAAAAAAGGTAAGAGCGAACATTTGTTCGTTCTCACCAAATTATACTTCCTTTAACCCACCGCAGCAGGTTGGAGAGTCTTAAAGAAAAGTTGTCGAATTTGTTCGGCAATTTGAGGACTGGTTAAACCTAAATCAGCTTTTGACTGATCGGGTTTGGCATGATCAACTAGCTTATCAGGGATACCAAATCGTTTGATCCCAACAGTGACATTATGATCTAACAAAGCTTCCGCTACTGCAGACCCAAAGCCACCCATTAAACAGCCTTCTTCTAGAGTAACAACTTTGCCAATGCGTTGAGCGAGAGGCAGAATTAAGTCAATATCCAAGGGTTTGACAAAGCGGGCGTTGATTACCGTTGCTTCAATGCCGTGTTCCTTGAGAAGTTCTGCTACTTGTAGGGATTGATGTACCATTGTTCCATAACCAAGGAGTAACACATCATCACCGTTACGGAGAATTTCCCCTTTACCAATGGGCAAAGGTTCCCACCCTTCTTCCATCAACGGAACCCCAATACCGTTACCGCGAGGATAACGCATAGCAATGGGGCCATCTGTATAATCAATCCCTGTAACGATCATGCGCTGTAATTCCGCTTCATCTTTCGGGGCCATGATAGTCAGATTAGGAATACATCGCAGATAGGCAATGTCATATAAACCTTGGTGAGTTGGCCCGTCAGCCCCCACAATGCCCGCCCGATCTATACAGAAGAAAACAGGTAAGTTTTGAATGGCAACATCGTGCAACACTTGATCATAACCCCGTTGCAGGAAGGTAGAATAAATTGCAACTACGGGCCGCATTCCTTCACAGGCCAACCCTGCAGCCAAGGTGACGGCGTGTTGTTCAGCAATGCCCACATCAATATACTGTTTAGGCAGTTTGGCTTGAAGTTTATCTAACCCTGTCCCTGTGGCCATGGCTGCGGTGATCCCAATGATTTTGGGGTTATTCTCCGCGAGGGTGGTGAGGGTATGGGCAAAAACTTTGGAATAACTGGGGGGTTTGGGGGTGTTGGAGGGAATGGCTTTCCCTGTGGCTAAATTGAAAGGACTTTGAGCATGGTAGCCTACTTGATCTTTTTCGGCGAGTTCATAGCCTTTTCCTTTAACCGTGGCCACATGAACGAAAACGGGGCCAGGAATTTTATGGGCTTGTTTGAAGGTGGTGATTAATTCTTGTAAATTATGACCATCAATAGGGCCAAAATATTTAAAGCCTAATTCTTCGATCACAGCCCCCATTTTGGAGACGGCTAAGCGTTTCATTCCTTCTTTCACCCGTTCCATTTCAGGGGTAAAAGATTCCCCAAAGAAGGGTAGGTGTTTAAATTGTTCTTCCAGGTTATCCGAAAGAAACTGAACGGGATCGCTGAGACGAACTTTGTTGAGATAGCGAGAAATGGCCCCAACATTGGGAGAAATGGACATTTCGTTATCGTTGAGAACCACCATCAAATTTGTCTGGGGTAGATGGCCCGCATGGTTAATGGCTTCTAAGGCCATGCCTCCGGTTAAGGCCCCATCTCCAATGATGGATACAACTTTGAAATCTTCTCCTTTAGCATCTCTAGCCAAAGCCATTCCTAACCCTGCTGAAATGCTGGTAGAAGCGTGGCCGGCCCCAAAGTGATCAAACTTACTTTCACAGCGTTTTAGATAGCCTGCAATACCGTCTTTCTGCCGTAGGGTATGAAAACGGTGATAGCGTCCGGTTAGCATTTTGTGGGGATAGGCTTGATGCCCCACATCCCAGATGACCTTATCCCGATCTAAATCTAGGGTTTGATAGAGGGCGATGGTTAGTTCTACAACTCCTAACCCTGGGCCGAGATGACCCCCACTAGCTGCAATGGTCTGTAAATGCTTTTCTCGAATTTGACGGGCAATATCCTCTAGCTGTCGAAGGGATAAACCATGCAACTGGTTAGGATGCGTAATTTCACTGATCTGCATAATGGTTTGTTTTCTACCATCTTGATTCGATTGTTATATCACACTTTAATCGATTTCTTGGCCTTTAGTTCAGATTTTTATGATGAGTTGTTATCATTCAAGCTTTTAAATACTTTCCTAAAAGCTATTATTTTGTCAAGAGTATAAATACTTAAGTGTTTTTCTGAAATGACAGGAAATACTCTGAGATTATTCACTGTTAATTGATTATGATTTGCTTGGTTAAGTAACAAATAATAGAGGTGAATTACATAGTTTATACTGATCTGTTTTCAGAAAAGAGACCTTATAATGACTGTAAAGATAATTAACAATTAAAGCAACTTAACAATTGTTTGCTTGCTCTTGACAAACCCGTTATAAAATCTGACTCGACTCGGTTCGAGGAATCCTAATTAATTGTGAGAGGACAAATGAACTCTTTATCTGATGCCAATTTAGTAACAACATCTGAAAATCTGAGCAGCGAGACAATAATGACAAGCGATGGCTCAATTACTCCTCAACTTATACCCTCCATCCCGATCATTAATATCCCCGAATTTCAGTTAAATCCCAGTTTTAAAGATAGCCTGGGAAATGTCATTGATGGTCGTGGATTTTCTGTCGTTATCATAGATACAGGAATTGATCTAAACCATCCTTTTTTTGGGCCAGATTTGGATAAAAATGGGGTAGCAGATCGCATTGTTTATCAGTATGATTTTTCAGGAAGTAATGATAACGATGCGAGTGATAAGAATAATCATGGTAGTCATGTAGCCAGTATTGCTGCGTCAAGTGATGTCAATTATCCAGGTGTTGCTCCTGGGGCTAATATTATTGCTCTGAAGGTTTTTTCTGATAGTGGTAGTGGGGATTTTTTCGATGTTCAAGAAGCCCTGCAATGGGTCATTGCTAATACAGAAACTTACAATATTGCTAGTGTTAATATGTCCTTGAGCGATGGCTCTAATAATACGACAGCAATTACCCCAATTTTTACTCAGGGATTTTTTCAGATTAGTGATGAATTACAACAGTTAGCTGACAAAGATGTAATTGTGGTTTCTGCTGCGGGTAATAAAGGAGAAATTGGGGTTTCTTACCCCGCAGCTGATCCTAATTCCTTAGCTGTTTCTGCTGTTGATAATAACAAAGTAATTGCTTCTTTTTCCCAATATGATGTGACTTTAACCGATGTATTTGCTCCTGGTGTTAGTATTAAGGCAGCTAATCAAAGCGGGGGAACAACAACCTTATCAGGTACTAGCATGGCTGCTCCCTATGTTACCGGAGCGATCACTGTAGCACAACAGTTAGCAACCCAAGAATTAGGGAGAAGATTAACGTTAGATGAAATTAGAGACTTACTAACTAAAGGAAATGATATTGCTAATAAACCTGAGTATGAAGGGAAATTATTAGATTTAGTTGAATTAGGGGAGGCAATTTTAGATATGGCTCCCTATGATCCTACCACCCATATTGGGGTTAATGTCAATGGTAACTCTGAATTTTTCAGGGTAAGAACTTATGGAAAAACCGAAGATAGTTTAAATTCTAATACTATTATTAGCGATAATAGTAATGTATTAACAATTACAGGTAATGGTTGGAAACGTATTCCTATTAATTATAATATTACGGCTAACACAATTTTAGAATTTGATTTTGAGAGTACACAAAAAGGGGAAATTCATGCTATTGGGTTTGACACAGATAATGTAATTACTGCTAATACCACTTTTAAACTTTTTGGAACGCAAGATTGGGTAGGAAATATTACAAATTTTGAAGATTACACAACAGGTATTAAACATTATCAAATTCGGGTAGGGGACTTTTTTACAGGTGAGTATGACTATCTAACTTTTGTCAATGATTATGATGTAACCAATCCCAATGCCGTCAGTATTTTTAAAAATATTCAACTCTATGAGTTTGTGGAAACTCCACCAATTATTCCTGCTTCTAAGCTCAATATTATTAAGGGAAATACCACTCAATCATTTGACATTGAATCCTATGGAGGAGATAAACAAGATTTAAGCCCAACTGTTACCCTTAGTAATGATGGAAATCAGTTACAAGTTGTAGGAAATGGTTGGAAAAAAGTAGCTCTGAATTACAATATTACGGCTAATACTGTTTTAGAATT
Organism: Crocosphaera sp. UHCC 0190; assembly: GCF_034932065.1. NCBI lineage: Bacteria > Bacillati > Cyanobacteriota > Cyanophyceae > Chroococcales > Aphanothecaceae > Crocosphaera > Crocosphaera sp. UHCC 0190. The sequence goes on along the minus strand of NZ_JAYGHP010000007.1, from coordinate 190,502 downwards.
TGACTTTGAGAGTACCGCACAAGGAGAAATACATGGTATTGGGTTTGACAACGATAATAATATTGACGGAGTTATTAAGGGGGTGACGCAAAATGATGGCCCCCAATTGTTTCAAGTCTATGGTACTCAGAATTGGGGGAGAAAATTTGATACTTATACTGGAGGAATCAAACACTATAAAATCAATGTGGGAGATTTTTTCACTGGTAATTTTAACTATTTAACTTTTGCCAATGATCATGATGTAACTAATCCTAATGCTCTCAGTAAATTTAGTAATATTAAGCTCTCTGAATTGCCTCTGAATTCTCAACCTTTACCTGGTTCTAAACTCAATATTATTAAGGGAAATACCACTCAATCATTAGAGATTGAATCCTATGGAGGAGAGCAACAAGATTTAAACCCAACTGTTACCCTTAGTAATGATGGAAATCAGTTACAAGTTGTAGGAAATGGCTGGAAAAAAGTAGCTCTGAATTACAATGTTACGGCCAATACTGTTTTAGAATTTGACTTTGAAAGTACAGCACAAGGGGAAATACATGGCATTGGATTTGACAACGATAATAATATTGACGGAGTTATTAAGGGGGTGACGCAAAATGATGGCCCCCAATTGTTTCAAGTCTATGGTACTCAGAATTGGGGGAGAAAATTTGATATTTATACTGGAGGAATCAAACATTATAAAATCAATGTGGGAGATTTTTTCACTGGTAATTTTAACTATCTAACTTTTGCTAATGATCATGATGTAACCAGTCCCAATGCTCTCAGTAAATTTAGTAATATTAAACTCTCTGAATCATCTCCTATGACTCAACAGGTAGGTGATACTTTACTCAAGAATTCAGAAGTTATGGTCGGATTAAATAGCAATAATATAGATTATTTGATTGCCACTGAAAAAGTAGATAACTTTAGTTTAGGAAATAGTATTTCTTCGTTATATAATAAGCAAGGAGATGATGATTATGCTGTGATTCAAGGGTTTGATGTTACCCAGGATATCATCAATTTATATGGTCAAGAAAGTGATTACTTATTTTCTTCTTCTTCTGGTAGTTTACCCAAGGGAACAGCTATTTTCTTGAAAACAAATCAGGGTAATGAACTTATTGGTATTGTTGAAAATGTTACTGATTTAACAGTTAAAAGTTATCATAATAATTTTAATTTTACCTCATAATAAAATCTCATTACTTTACCATTTTAGTGATTGTTATTTTTTCCGGTAAACATTAAAAACAATACATTTATCATCAAAAGTGATCATAGCTTCGACTCCGCTTGTAGGGTGGGCAATGCCCACCTCATCTATCATTTTGATTGCATACAGACTGAAGCCTGATACTATAAAAACCAAGTCTCCCTTCGGAGACTAAATTAAACCCCCGTAGGCGGTTTTTGTCTGTATAGCTTAAGCCTTAAGGGTTTGAGCCTATATTTTTTAATAGTTTTACATAGCAGATGCGGTAGAGCCGTAATTCCTTAAACAGTTATTGAATTTCGACTTCGCTCAATTGCCCCATAGTCAAAATACAGTACAAGTCTTGTTTGTGACAGCCTAGAAGACTGTGTTACTATAGGTTCTTATATTTTAGGAAACCTCTTGACTCCACATTAAGGTTGTTAAGTCCAACACATAAGTATTAATATTATCTAAATATTCTGATTTATCATTAACTAATGTCCATATTTCACCCCCTTTAATCTGAATTTTATCAGGATTTTGATAAAAAGCTTGATGGCTATGTATCCATCCTGGTTTATCTCCGAAGGTTTCTATTTTTTCCATTTTAAATGTATCACAACTGAGTCGATAAACGGGAGTTTCGTTAACAATTCTTTCCCCCATATATCCTAAACTACCAATGATGTATATGAAGTCTTTAACTAAAGTAGAAGAATGAAAATCTGTGGGGGGAAAAACATATTTTGGATATCCATAAATTGTAAAATTTCCTTTTCCATCATAGACAACAACATCATTGTAAATACAAAAATCTGGGTCATAATAATCTTCATGTTCGCCCGCAATTTCGATAATTCTACCATCAGGTAATTGAGTAATACTTTGACCAAATCTGTCATAAGACCAAACAGGTTTATCCCAATTATCTGTATCATCAAACATTGCTTTAGGATAATATCCAGACACTCGACTACGGATCATTGCTTTCCAAAATTCTATGTCCATAATTTCTGGATTTTTTGTGCCAAAATTTCTGGTTTTTGCCTTTAAATATTCTTCTTTCTCTACCTGTATATCTTCTTGTTTAACTTTGGTTAATAAAGGTCGCATATCTCGCTCAATTTCGTTTAAATCATTACCTTCTTCTAATAAGAATTCAATAATTTCAAGATTAGATGCGTGATTAATTGCTTTAGAATTACAATGATCAAGTTTGTGGATATTTGCACCTGCTTTTAGAAGAATTTTAATATAGTCAGTTACTCCATATTGCCCTGCTATCATTAATGGAGTTGTTTTAAAATCATCTGTTTCTTCAATATCAAATCCTTCTTCAATTAACCATTGAAATATGTCAAAATGATTACTTTCAATGGGGTAAAATAGGGAAGGTTTTCCGCAACGACCTTTTACATTGCGATTTGCTCCTGATGCTAACAATAATCTAGCAATGTCTAAATTTCCTGCTTGTAAACTTAATAAAAATGGGGTTCTACTCCAATAATCTCTTGCTTCGAGATCTTCTCCTTCATCAATTAATTTTTGAACATCTTTGACTCCTCCAAAGACAATAGTATACATGATTTTTGTCCATGCTAGTTGTTGAGAATCTGCCCCATGAGTTAACAATAAATCAACGACATCAAATCTTCCTACTCTTGACGCTACTCTTAATGCTGACTCTCCATAACTGGTAATATTATTGACAGATACTCCTTTTTCAATGAGAAAATTCAACATAGTTATTAAATTAGGGTTCTTTATAATATTTCCACAAAACATTGCATCAAGAATGATATTATAACCTTCAGGTCTTTGATAATTAATATTAGCCCCTCTCTCAATTAAAAATTTAACAAGATCAAGGTTTCCTGTTTGTACAGCTAACCCCAAGACGGTACTATCTACTTCAGTTTCAACTGCATTAACATCCGCACCATTTTCTACTAAAAATTTAACCATATCAAGGCTTAAATTATCCCTGAGAATGGCACACATTAAAGGGGTATACTTATAATAAGATAATTGATCAGTTATATTTATATCAATTCCCGTTGCTAGTTCATCCGTAACTCCTTGAATATTTCCCTGTTTTGCATAAGTATGAATTTTCATGTTGCTCACCAATATGATACAATTAATTAAATTGAGCGATGATTTTTATAAAAACCAAATTTTCGGGTCAAAAATATGGGTATAGATCTAAAAAGTGTGGGGATGTTAAGTAGTTATCCAGGATTACAAGATAGACATGATTGGTTATGGAAGCAAACCCCTCACCCTTTTGGTCTTTGGAATAACATACAAATGTTAGCAAATGATCCTAAACCGGATTATTTATTATTATATCAGTTTGATTTTCCCTTGCCTCCTCCCCCTCAACCTTGGTGGAAAAATTGGCGAAGCAAATCTAATTCTTCCCCCCTTGATATTCCTGCCTTATTACGAGATGTTCCTAAAGAAAAGATTATTTATTTATTAAGAGAACCTCCCCTAGAAGAAGTTGTTGAAAGAAACTGTGCCAACTATAATGATGCTAGTCGTTATTGTGGTTATGTATCTGGACCAGATAATTTTGCCCCTCATCCTGATTATATGCCCGCAATCTGGTATGTTGGGAATGAATTTGAAGAATTAGATAAAGGGGAAATTCCCCAAAAAGTTAAACAATGTTGTTGGATAACATCAGGAATTGATCGTACTGAAAATCATCGTCGTCGTTTAGCTTTTTTGAAGTTATTACGGGATAATGAATTTGAGTTTGATCTCTATGGGAGAAGATTACCCCAATGGACACAAAGCAAAGGAAGTTTAGATAATAAATGGCATGGCATGGCCCCTTATTATTATAATTTATCCATCGAAAATTATGCCGATAATGAATGGTATGTTAGCGAAAAATTGTGGGATGCTTTATTATGTTGGTGTTTACCAATTTATTATGGAGGAAGTGCTGCCGATCGCTTGTTACCCCCTGGTAGTTTTTTAAGGTTGCCGAGTCTAGATGAGAAAGGAATGGCCTATGTTAAAGAAGTTACCGCAAATTTGGATGCTTGGCATGAAGCAAAAGAGGCGATCGCAGAAGCAAGACAAATTATCTTACATAAACTCAATTTGATGGCATGGCTTTCTGATTTTGTGGGAAAATTTTCGTAAATAAATTGATAATTTAATCATGGATGGAATTTGTACCTTAGCGAATGATCGAGTTTATGATCAAGTCATTGCCTTACTCAATAGTATTGAAATTATTTTAGGCAAAGAAACCCCCGTTTGTATCTACCCCTATGATGATAATACGGAAAAAATAGCTGCCGCAATTGTTAATCGTCCCCAGGTACAATTGTATAATGATAAAGTGTCTATGGAGCGATGGGATAACTTTGCTAAAATGGCTTGGGATACCCATCCGACGGCCCGCGAACAATGGCAAAAAGCAGGAAGTCAAGGATATCATCGCTTTGGAACCCATCGTCGTTATTGTGCATTTGATGGCCCCTTTGATCGCTTTATCTATATGGATGCAGACACCTTATTAATGGGGCCAGTTGATAAGATTTTTGATAAATTAAATGACTATGATTGTATAGTTTATGATTTTCAACATAAAGATATTACCCATGTTTATAATGAATCATCAGAGCAGTTAACTCAAGTTTTTTCAGAAGAAAAAATAAAAACAGAAATTTTTTGTTCTGGGTTCTATGGTTCAAAAAAAGACTTATTTGATGAAAAGCAACGTCAAAAATTAATTGAATCTTTGAAAACAGGGGAAGCAGAAATCCTTTATCCCATGGCTCCCGATCAAACTCTTATTAATTATATGATGATGCGATCAGGTTCTTCAATTTATAATTTAGCCTTGAATTTACCCCAGGACAAAAAAACAGGGTGTTGTGTGACTTCTCCCCATTTTGAAAGTCGGGATAATCTATTATATGATCGGGACAAGCGTTTAACTTACATTCATTATATTGGGATGTCTTCGCAAATTTTCAAAGAATTATGCGAAGGAAAAAATATTACATTTCCCTATCGAGACATTTTCTTGTATTATCGTTATTATCATGAACCTGAAAATCAACCTCAGTTTACAACTAAACCTAAACCCTATAATCAACAACCCAACTTAAATCAGCGCGTCCTTAAAAAATTAGGCTTAAAATAATCGAGGAAAAATCATGACCCGTGGCATTTACATCACCGCAAATGATAAAGTAATTGAACAAGCGATCGCCTTACTAAAAAGTATTCGATTCCACGATCAAGAAACTCCCATTGTTTTAATTCCTTATGATGATAAGCATCAAATAATTGCCCAAAAATTAGAGCAAGACTTTGGGGTAAAATTGTATCCTGATTTAGAATTTATTGAAAGATTATCTCAAAAACTTCATAATATTTTCGGTAAAGATTTTTTTGCGCGTCCCAATCAATTTCGTAAACAAGCTTGTTGGTTTGGCGAATTTGATGAATTTTTATATATTGATACGGATATTGTTGTTTTCAAAAAAATTGTTGATGATTTAGATTATTTTACAGATTATGATTTTATTTGTTATGATTATCAACATAAAGCAGGAATTAGAAATGTATTTTCTCAAAAAATTGTTGAAGATAATGTCTTTAGTGAAAATCAACTGAAGGATATGTTTAATGGTGGTTTTTGGGCATCGAAAAAAGCTTTAATTTCTGAGGAAAAAATCTATGAAACCTTTGCCGAATGTGCTGCCCATATTGACTATTTTGATTTTACCTACAAAACCTCTGATCAACCCATCATTAACTATATGATCCTCAAAAATATTGAGCGTCGTTTTAATTTAGCTCATCAACCTCAAATTAATCCAGGAAACTGGGCTAGAAGTAGTCATTTTCAACAAGAAGGTAACATATTAATCGATCCCAAAACCAATCAACCCCTTCATTATTTGCATTGGGCCGGAATTAAAATTGAACCAGGATGTCCCTATTGGGATATTTGGAAACATTATCGTTATTTAGGAGAAACACCTCCCCCCGACTCAGAATTATCTCCCCCCAAAAAAGGGGTACAATTTCAACTATTAAAGCGATTTAAGCAAATTTTAAAAGGAAATCGTTAATCATAAATTATCAATTATGTTACAAAAATTAACATAATATCTCAGTCGAGGGACAGCATAAACCTTCTTGAAAAAACCTCTGCAACCTTTTTCATAAGGGGGTTGTAAACAGATAAAATATTCATAAAGTCTAGATACTGAGCAATATCTTTGTAAGAATTCTTAATAAAAATTTGTACTGAATTAGTTTATTGTAGCCAATTAGGCGGTTTTTTAAGCGTTTGTAACAAGTCACCGATCCAATGTTCACTCAAGAAACAGGAAGTTATAGCATGAGCGTTAATTTAGCAACCATGTTACGAGAAGGGACGAAAAAGTCCCATACAATGGCAGAAAATGTCGGTTTTGTCAAGTGTTTTTTAAAAGGGGTTGTTGAAAAAAATTCTTATCGAACATTGGTGGCTAACCTCTACTTCGTTTATACAGCGATGGAAGAGGAAATGGAAAAACTACGCCACCATGACATCGTTTCTAAAATTTACTTTCCCCAATTACATCGCAAACAGTCCCTAGAGCAAGATTTATACTTCTACTATGGGGCAAACTGGCGCAATGAAGTCGCCCCTTCCTCAGCAGCACAAGCTTATGTTGCCCGCATTCGAGAAATTGCTAACACCCAACCCGAACTATTAGCGGCCCATTCTTACACCCGTTATTTAGGGGATTTATCAGGGGGACAAATTCTCAAGAAAATTGCTCAACGGGCGATGAATCTTGGGGAAAATGGCGGAACAGCTTTTTATGAATTTGAAACCATTTCTGATGAAAAAGCCTTTAAAAACGAATACCGCCAAGCCTTAAACGAATTACCCATTGATCAAGAAACGGCTGACAAAATTGTTGAAGAAGCAAATGCTGCCTTTGGCATGAACATGAAAATGTTTATGGAATTAGAAGGTAACTTAGTCAAAGCCATTGGTATCATGCTCTTTAATACCTTAACCCGTCGTCGTGCTAATGGTAGTACAGAATTAGCAACGGCTGAATAGGACAGCAGGTTAACTCAAATTAGCCTTATTTTTCAACTAATATAACAATCCTGGCAGCTTGGTTTTGGTTGTAGAAATCACTATCAAGTTATCAGGATTGTTAGCATTTGATAGGTAGTTTTTATAGGGAATTCTGAAAAAATCTGGCATAATGACGGTGACTGAGTTGATTAGATGATTTTAACCTGTGAAATTGCCATTTATGCCACCTTCCCAACCGCCGAATACCTCTACAGAAGAAAATAAATCTGGGTTAGGAACCTTTGGTGGAGTTTATACCCCTTCTATCCTCACCATCCTCGGCGTAATCATGTATTTGCGTTTTGGCTGGGTAGTGGGCAATGCGGGGTTAATTGGGACACTGTTAATTGTTGTCTTAGCCAACTCCATTACCTTTTTTACTGCCCTCTCCGTTTGTGCCATTGCCACTGATCGCGTCATCAGGGTCGGGGGGGCGTATTATATGATTAGCCGCTCTCTAGGCATCGAAACAGGGGGCGCAGTGGGCATTCCCCTCTATTTTGCCCAAGCCCTCTCCGTCGCTCTTTATACCATCGGTTTTGCGGAAAGTGTAGTGACTGCCTTTCCCCACTTAAGTCAATTGTATGTGGGATTAATTGTCACCGTGGCCGTAGGAATTTTGGCCTTAACGTCTGCTAGTATTGCCATTAAAACCCAATACGTGATCATGGCAGCGATCCTCCTCTCTTTATTCTCCTTTTATTTTGGTCATCCCGTTGAACCGACGCATATTGAACTGTGGGTGACGAATAAGGAGCCATTTTGGGCAGTTTTTGCGGTTTTTTTCCCGGCTGTCACGGGAATTATGGCCGGGGTCAATATGTCAGGAGATTTACGAGATCCCATTCGTTCTTTACCCATTGGCACCTTAGCAGCCGTGGGAACGGGTTTTCTAATTTATATCACCTTACCCATTTTCCTGGCCATGCGGGCCGATAGCAGTACCCTAATTGCAGAACCCTTGATTATGGAACAGATGGCCCTCTGGGGCCCTTCTATCTTATTAGGGGTTTGGGGAGCAACCCTCAGTAGTGCCATTGGCAGTATGTTAGGGGCCCCGCGCATTTTGCAAGCCTTGGCGAGAGATGGTATTTTACCCCAGTGGATGAGGTTTTTAGGGCAAGGTAGTGGCCCCGATGATGAACCCAGAATTGGTACTTTAGTTACCTTAGTAGTGGCGATCGCTGCTGTTTGTATTGGGGACTTAAATTTAATTGCCCCAGTCTTGACCATGTTTTTCCTCACCACTTATTTAGTGCTGAATATTTCGGCTGCGGTGGAAGGTTTCTTAAAAAGCCCTTCCTTTCGCCCTTCCTTTAAAGTTCATTGGGGCTTTTCCTTATTAGGGGCGATCGGCTGTTTAGGAGTCATGTTTCTCATTGATGCCGTTGCTACCCTGGTTGCAGGTATTGTGGTCATTGGGATCTATTTTTGGGTACGTCAGAGGGAATTATTCGTCACTTGGGGCGATGTGCGGCGCGGCATCTGGATGGCCTTGTTACGCATGGCAATTTTGCAGATTGATCACACTCAAGATACAAAAAACTGGCGGCCTCAAATTTTGGTACTGTCTGGGGCCCCAACTAAACGTTGGCCGCTGATACAATTAGCCCAAGCTTTAACCCATAATCGCGGCTTAATCACCGTATCAAGTGTTTTACCGACGGGATCACGGGATGTAGCGAAACAAGCGGTTTTAGAACAGAGAATTCACAGTTATCTACAACGTCGTGGCGTACAAGCGTTAGTCAGGTTAGTTACCGCACCTGATACCTTTGATGGGGCGGAAAGATTGGTAGAAACCTATGGTTTGGGGTCTATTGTTCCTAATACAATTTTATTGGGGGATTCTCAACAACTAAGCCACCGCGATCGCTATTGTCAAATGATCGCTAATCTTCATCAGGCCCAACGCAATGTGATTATTTTGCGAGAAAATCCTGATCTACCTGATAATCCTTGGGATGAATCCAAAAACCGCAGTTGTCGCATTGATGTTTGGTGGGGAGGTGGTATGCAAGGCAATGGCAGTTTGATGTTACTTCTCGCCTATTTATTGCGTTCTAATCCCCAGTGGCAACGAGGGGAAATTTATCTAAAATTGGTCGTAATGGATGAAAGTGCAGTCATCGAAGCCAAAAATAATTTGGATAAATTAGCCCAAGAATTACGGATTGGGGCATTGTCTGAGGTGATTTTGGCCGATGGACGCACCTTTGCCACCATTCTCAAACAATCTTCTGCGGGTGCAGATTTCATTTTTTTGGGAATGCCTACTCCGGGCCATCTTTTTATGCAAACCTATGAAAAGTTGCAACAATGGACAAAAAATTTACCGACAACGGTGTTCGTTTTGGCTGCATCAGGATCAGCTTTTGAGGAAGTTTTATAATAGATAGAGTAAGGGTCAATTCATGAATTGACCCTTCCAAAACACTCAATATCTAGAGGCGTTGCCTAAGTCCTTTTTTTATGAAGACTTACGGGAAAATTTACGACTTAAACCCCCCATTAAACCAACCATCATTAACCCTAAAATAGAAGCAGGTTCCGGGGTACTTACTGAATAAATAGACGTATTACCACTTTCTTCATTGGTTAACACTAACAAAGATTGACCTGTGGGACTATCTTCAGGGGAGATAAATAATACCCCTTCAGGACTAAGATCCCCTAATGCCGTGTCATTTTGGTATTTAACAAATAGAGGATTAGTCGGGTCGGTAATATCATAAACCATAAAGCCCCCAATGCGTTCTAAACCGATAAAACCATAGAGACGATTTCCAATTTGTCCTATTGCAACTCCTTCGGGTTCAGGCCCTTTATTATCACTGCGACTATCAAAACTATCGGGGGTTGCATCTCGGTTAGCATTAAAAATTGAGGGAAACAAAGAGGCGGTAATTTGTTCAAAATCATCCCCACTATCAAAGACTAAATTACCTTGATCATCCCAAATTGAAAATGAACGACCACCAAAGGCATAAAGCTGATCAAAATCTCCATCTCCATCAGTATCTCCCAGAGTATTGGTAATAGTAAGACGACCTAAATTGTCATTATCTTGTAATATGGCAGCATTAGGAAAAGCAGTGGGATCAAGGGTAATACTGTTAACTCTTACTTCTTCGTTAAAAATGTCACCTTCTCCATCATTCGGAGGAGGTAAAATATTATCACCTGTGGGACGAACACGGGCATCTCCTTCATTGGCGGTGATATAATAGGTTTGATTACCAACTTGAAAAGCACTAATGCCATCGGGTTGATACATCCCAAAAACCGGCCAATTTTGGATATTAATACGACCATTATTACCAGGGCCATCTCTATCACTAGCGTCTAAACCATTGCCTGGTAAACTGTGATCTTTAAAACCAAGTGCTACAATGTCAGTAATAGTCCCACTAGCAAGATCAAGAGTTGCAACAGCATTATTTTCTTGGAGAGTGATAAAAGCTTTTTGACCATCAGGAGAAAGTGCTATATACTCTGGTTCTAAATCTTGTTCTATACTGGCACCTGGGCCAAAAATACGCACATTAGGATCAAGATTTCCACTGTTGAAAGCACTAAAACCTGCAGTATTTACCGTTGCATTAAGCACTCCATTGGATAAATCAATAATACTAACTGATCCTACTGGATCAATGGTATAATCTTCATTGGGTTCTCCTTCATTAGCAACCAAAACTTTCAACCCATCTAGGGTAAAAGTTAACATATCTGGCAATGCCCCTACTGTAACACTATTAAGGGGATTTCCATTAACATTAAAAAAGGCAACTGTACCAGGATCAGTGATTATATTTGCTTGAACTGCTGCGGCCACAACACCATTTTTTACAGCAACACTATTGACACCCCCTCCAAAAAGGGAAAGATCAATTTCACCGAATTTTGTGGGATTTCTTGGATCACTAATACTGATAATATCTAAGCGATTATTCGCTCCATTAGTAACAAATAATCTTTGACTTGTTGGATCATAAGCTGCAATTTCTGAGCCTTGTGCTTGTCCCGTTTCAAAACTACCTAAACGGGTAAGATCTAAGGCGTTAACTGAAGTTCCAAAGGCTCCTAAAATCAAGGTAGCTGGAATAATACTTAAGGTAAACTGTTTAACAGGGTTGGGAACTAAAGACAATGGCATATTCGTTTTAATTTGATGATTTTTCACCTCTCTTTTTTAAGGCTAAAATATCTAAAACATAGGATTCTTAAGATTTATTTTTGGTTGTTATTTTCTTAACCTTTTCATAACTTAAGCTTCACTTAATCTTCTTTTTCGCTGATGACTACCTTAATAAAAAAACGGTGAGGACGCGCATCATCTATTTCGACTAATAAAGTTTGTTTCATCGTCCGAGTCCCATGAATTGAGCAATAATATGGCGTTGAATCTCTGAAGTTCCTGAATATAATTTACTTCCCAGAGCATCTCTTAATTCTCGTTCAATTTCAAATTCGGTTAAATATCCATAACCGCCATAAATTTGAATAGCATCTAAACAAGATTGCACCCAAGACTCGCTAATATATAATTTTGTCATTGCTGCTTCCATCAAAATAGACTTACCCATTTTTTTTAACCATCCTACTTTATAAAGCAAGGTTCTGGAAGTTTCCAGTCTTAGCTTCATATCAACTAGCTTGGTAGAAACTAATTGAAATTTGCCAATAGATTGACCAAATTGTTTTCGTTTCTTAGCATAGTCAACACAAGTTGTGAGTAATCGTTCCATCGTTCCAATGGCACTAGACAGAATAAATCCTCTTTCCCATTCCATACTATGGGTAAAAATAGCCATTCCTCCACCTTCTTTACCGAGTAAATTTTCCGCAGGAACTTCACAATCTTCTAAGACTAATTCCCCTAATTGAGTAGTCCGTAATCCCATTTTAGAGATTTTTCGTTTTAAGGTACAACCTGGCAAGTTTGCTTCGACAATAAAACCACTTATTCCTGACTTTCCCTTAGATGGATCGACAGTGGCAAAAACAATGTAAAGATTTGAAACTGGTCCATTAGTAACCCAATTTTTAACCCCATTTAAAATATATTTGTCGTCTCGTTTTTGGGCGACTGTTTTAAGATTATAAACATCTGATCCTGCTTCTGGTTCACTAATAGCATGGCCTCCTATCAGTTCACCTTGACAAAGTTGGGGCAAATATTTTTGTTTCTGTTCTGCATTGCCAAAAGTTAAAATTGGCAGTGAGCAAGCCCATAAATGGGCATTGATTGCAAAAATCAGACCATTATCTTTACATCCTAAACCTAATGCTTCTAAAGCATATATAGTCGTCAAGATATCTGCACCCATTCCCCCATACTCTTTGGGAATTGGCAATCCCTGAATTTTCAAGCTCCCGCATTTTCTCCACCCCTCCCAATTAAAGGCCTCTTGGGCATCTAAGTCTATTAAATTACTATTGAGTTCTTGACGAGAAAATTCAAGGATTTTTTGCTGTAATTGACGTTGTTCTTCAGTCCAAGAAAAGTCTATCATGCTATCACTGTTACTCTTCAATAATTATAGTTTAGATTCTTGATTTTTATTTTAATATATTTCCGGTTTTTGTTCCATTATTATTCCTCCTAACCCTTTTCTTCCTCTTCATTTGTTTCCTGCATCTCGTTAGTCCAAGATTGCTTTCCGTAGAAACTGTAGGGACTGTGTTTTTCCCACCAGTACAAAATGAAGCCAACTGTTATAAGAAAAGATCCAGCAACTCCACCAACTAAGCCAATTTTCAGATCGGGAGAAGTAGGTTTATCCTTATCAGGTAAATTTGGACCACCGACTAATTGAACTGGTGGATAGATGATATCAATATTCCCCTTGGTCAAATCCAATTTAGTCACCGTTGTTGAAAATATTGCCTCAGCAATATTGAGATCGATTTTAAGGCTATCAATCGTAGACTGTTCCTGAGTTAAGACTTTTAATTTTTTCTCTAACTGATCAAGTTGAGTATCTAATTCTCGAAACTGGGCGACAGTAGCTTGCAGTTCAGATCTAGTAGTCACAAAATCTTGGAAAAGTTCTTGCCGAACTGTAGTCAGCTTAGGATCGAGAGTCAGAGCGGCGAGCTTGACGAGTTCTGTCTGAGAAATTTGCTTTCCTAATAGAAGACTAGCTCGTGTCTGTAACTCAATTAAAGCAGAATCTAGCTGATTCTTTTTTTCTAAAACTTGAGGATGTTCAGACCCTAATTCAGATAAAAGATTTGCTAAATCAGTATTAAGTTGACCATAGGTTTCAACTTGTTGCTGATAGACTTTATCAGCCTGAAGCATATAAGCCTCAGATACTTCTAGATCAGAAAAATCCACATCTTTTGATAATTGTTGTAGATGGGCATTTAAAGCTTGTTCTTGTGCAAGCAATTGAGCCTTCTGTTGGCGTAGAGCTTCAACATTAGTTGCCAGTGCCTTAGTCTGTTCATCGGAACTCAAGCTAGCTTTAGCGCGATAATTAGCCAGCTTGCTTTTAGAAACATTAAGCTGTTGGCGAGCTGATTCCAAGATTTTTTGTGTTTCTTGGATTCGCCGTTGTTGCTCTGTTTCTCTTAATCGATTAATTTCTTGTATCAATAGCTTATAAAGGACTTCAGATTTTTGCTTGGCTTGTTCTGGGGTATCACCAGTCATCTCAAACGAAATAATCGAACTATTGTCATCAGTAGTAATATCAGGTTCTCCAAAATCATCGACTGACAAATTAACTAACTTCGCTGCCTTCCCTAAAATGCCAGGACTATTAGCAATATAGACATAATCGCTTCTAACATCTTGATAAGGTGGTTGTCTATTGAGGTTTTTACTATCAGAACTAGCCTGGCCTACCTCTTGTAAGTTAAGATCAACTCCAGGATCAGGTCCGAGAATCATCAGTCCCCATTGGGTGGTGTAAGTAGGGGGAAGGAGTTTTAGGTAAGCCCAGACTAAACCCCAAACCACTGCATTACTTAGAACCCATGCTCCAAGATATTTTAACCACCAAACCCATCGTCTACCTCGGTGGGATGAACCTTTTTTGGGAGTAACAGTTTCCATAATATTGTCCATATTGTTATTAACGACCATTGAAAAATATCAAGAATGGACTGAATGGGGCAACGACATCCCCTACAAGCTTCCAAAAATTACTAAAATTGACGGCATCGGAGTCATAGCAAGCAATACCATCATAGGGCATAAGAAAGGGATTTTTTTGGTCGTTTAATGATGGTTGTAATAAATCTTCCACCGCTATCGCTAAGGTTTTTTCCGATCCAATGGCAGGCTCGGAGCGTACTAATACCGCAGTTCGAGCCGCATTGCTTACTGCACTTCCTCCAATACATTGGGCAGCAATCACTACTTGCGAAAAACGAGTTCCATAGGTAAAGTTAACTGAGTTTTGTTGGCTTCCTTGCACATTCAATCTTCCCTCTGTTGGATCTGTAAGATTGGAGATATAAAGAGGAATCTGTTGAGGAGTAATTTGAGAAGGACGTACTAATGCTTGTTGGAACTTGCCTGCATTAGGAACAATGATATGATCTCCCGCCACAAGGGGGACATCTGCCACTGACTCTCCTGTTAAAATTCCCTGGATGTCAACTATTCCCAAAGACTTACCATTTCTGACAATCTCAATCTTATTTAGATCGGCAGTGGGTTTGACTCCTCCGGCTGCTTGTAGGGCTATAGTCAAAAAACGATTGAGAGGATTATCCCCAGGAGCATTGGTGAAAACTGAAGCTGTCGTTGATGACGTATTTCTCTCGTTAATCAAAAACCGTCCTGGTTGGAAGACTTCACCTGTTACGGTTACTTGGATGGCTGAATATTCCAAAACTTGCACGCTGACACGCAATAAATCAGGGCGAAAAAATTTCTTTTCTAGCAAAATTGCTTGTAGCTTTCTGGCAACTTCTTCACGCTGCATTCCAAGCACAGGAAGTGGATCTAAATAGGGAATCTCTAAATTGCCTTCCAGGTTAACCTCATATTGCCCGGTAAAATCTTCTCCCCCTTTCCCTGGGATGGTAATTTTTACGAGATCCCCTGGAGACAGGGGCAAGCTTGAAAACATTTCCTGCTTAGTAGATCCGAGTGGCTCTTCTGCTCTCTGTTGCTGGAGGTTTATTGGAGAATTTGGCAGGATATCAGTTGCTCTGGCTAATCCAGAAAACAGTAACATTAGAGGTATTAAACAAAGCACTATACAGCCACTACCTGTACCTGTTTTTAAGAGATTGCTAAATAATAGTTTCTGTTTTGCCATTGCTTAAGTTTCTGATAATAAATAACCTAGATTTAATCTTGATTTAGATTTTCTAGCAGACAGATTTCAAAAAAGTTATGTTGATAGAATAACACCTTTTCAATGGTTTGTCATCAAACGTCTTTTCAAGGTTTCTTTAATGTTTTTCATTCTTTTAAAACTAAAAAGTAAAGCGAAACATAATTTAAGAGGAAATGATATTAAAACAACCAAGAAAAACCCTGGATTGGGATGAGCGACAACTAAATCATACCCCTTTCTATTCATTAAAGCTCGATTAATTTTTTGACAGATAAAAATTTCTGTATCTGTTAGTCCACCTTTCATCCAACTGCCGGCTCTAGCTGAATCTATCGTGTTTTGATCGGGTCTATCTGAGAGATTGGAAGATCCTACACGGGGAACGTTTAATAGCTCTGAATCATAACTAATTTCAAGAAATTGACAAATTTCTTGAACAGATTCTTCGGGTTGGAATAATAAATCTTCAAAACGAAGGTGATAAACCCGTGGGTCGTGCCGATACCTTTCAGATGCTAAAATATTAGTATTCCATAATTTACTAATGGTAATAGGATGATAATTAATCCAATAACGAATTCCTTCTTTTTTAGGGATTGTCTTTGAAAAAAATGGACGTTTCCACCGATTTTTTTGAGATAGTAATATATCTCTAGGATCTCGAATCATGTTAATAATTCTAGCCTCTGGATAAAATTCAAGAATTTCTTTTATATACAACACATTTCGAGGGGTTTGTTCACAAGAAATTGATTTATTATGTTGCGAAGATTCATATTCCAAAAAAGCCAGAAAGATATCTGTTAAATTCAAATCTTGAGGTAATGTTTCTAATATACTTTGAGCTTCTTCAAGAAAATCTGTAGGGTTTCCCTGAGTTAAATAACCTTGACGTTGAATTGTTAATAAACGAGCCATAATTTTAAGAGCTTGGGACTGGGAGACAATAGTAAATTTTTGATCTGTACTCCAAAGTTCTTCAAAAAAATGTAGCTCTTCAAACGTAAATACTAAAGAATGATTCCCTAAAATACGAGCCATTAATGTCGTGCCACTTCGACTGTTGCCGACAACAAAAAATTGACGTAATTTACTACTGGTTAAATTGGTAGTCATGACTGAGTACACGGACTAAAATTTTTGAATATTTTTGTCAGTAAATTAGCTCACAAAAGAGCGGAATAGATCTTCATAAGCTTGCAAATCTGTTTGGTTGGCAAAATCTTGATGATATCTCTGAAAACTAGCTTTTTTCATTCTCTCTAATTCTTGGTCATCATTTAGTAATTGCTCTAGCTCCTTAGCACAATCTTCCTCTCCTTTGAAATAATGAGCCTTTTGGCCAGCTACCCAGCCATTAAACGGATTCTGATGGGCTAGGACTGGCGAACCAGCACTGAGAGCTTCTACTAATGAGGGATTCGTTCCCCCTACTTGATGGCCGTGAATGTACAACCTTGTGTAAAAACGCAAAGCATCGACAATTGGTCGCTCGTAAATAGCACCGGTAAAAAGGACTTCTTCACTCGCACTTTCTAATACCTTTTTATGATAGGCAAAATCTTCAGGGACATAGCGACCTAATACAACTAACTTAAAACCACGTCTTTTTCTTGAAAATGCCGAGACAATTTCTAGGATTGAGTTTTCTGGTTCGGGCCGAGCAATCAGTAATATATACTGATTGGGAAGCAGGTGATAAGGTTCCAAAATCTTCACATCTACTAACAAAATTGGCTCGGCTCCATAAGGAATAATGCTAATTTTTTGAGCATTAGTCATGGTTGACAAATAAGCTTTAATTTCTGGGTGATCGGCAATAAGATGATTGGCTAACCAGCAACCACATTTTTCATTAACATATAGCCAAATTTTTTGCCAGAGTTTCCACTTTTGGCGTTTCCATTCTAATCCATCCATATTCATCACAGTGATTTTTCCTTTCAGGCGACACCAGAAACTAAAAATAGCCGTGTTATAGCCAAGGACAAGGATCATACCTTCATCACTCGCAGCTTTTACCATAGACTTCCAGTCAAAGACAATGGAAGTTAAAGGGGTAACTTTAGGAACTGACACATGAACGAGTTTGACTCCATGCCAAAATTCCTCCCCTGTTTTGTTTTCAGATTGACAATAGACAGTTACCTTCCATCCTTTACTCACAAGATAGAGCGCAAGTCGTTGGGCAAAAGTTTCAAATCCACCATATTTTGCTGGTATGCCACGAGTTCCTAAAATCGAGACATTCTTGGACATCTTTTTTTGTATTGACGTTATCTAAGAGTACACTTATGATTATAGAAGAAACTCCTACAATTTCATTAAATTAAGCTTTTTTAAGGAAAAAGTTATCTATGCTTCCTTATGTTTTACAGCAGCTTTTGGAAGTGAGTGCCAATCGCTTTCCAGGGCAAACGGCCGTTATCTCTAAAGGCAGTGAGATAACTTATGGCGGTTTAGAGGCTGTCTCAAGTCAACTAGCCCATGTTCTGCTGAAATCTGGCATCAGCCGAGGTGATCCGGTGGGAATCTATCTGAAAAAGTCGATTGAGTCAGTTATCGCTATTTTTGGAATTTTAAAGGCGGGAGGGGTTTACGTCCCTCTCGATCCCTCTGCACCCACGGAAAGAATAGATTTTATTATCAGAAATTGCGGCATAAAAGCCCTGGTGACTGATGAGAAACAGTTGATTCTTTGGCAAAAAAATAGTTTGTCGGATCTATCATGCTTAAAATGCTTGATTTTGACCAATAAGACACCGATTGATTCTCTCAAGCAGATCTCAACAGCCCCAACGCTTAATTGGCAGGATGTATTGGCAACTAAGCCTGTTTCTGCCAGCCCAGATCTCATTGAAAACGATCTAGCCTATATTCTTTATACATCTGGCTCAACAGGCACTCCTAAAGGCGTTGCCATCAGCCACAGAGCTTCTTTAACGTTTGTTAATTGGGCTTGTGAATGTTTCCAGGTACAACCTTCGGATCGGGTATCTAGCCACGCCCCTTTTCACTTTGATCTTTCGATCTTCGATATTTTCGCCACCATCAAAGCTGGAGGGACAATCATTCTTGTTCCTCCAGAATTATCAGTTTTTCCGATTAACTTGGCCAAATTTATCGAAGAAAAAGAAATCACTATCTGGTATTCAGTTCCTTCTATCCTGACTCAGTTAGTGCTAAGGGGAAAGTTAACTGAACACCAATTTCCTGATCTGAGAACTATCCTATTTGCCGGAGAGGTTTTTCCTATTAAATACTTAGGCCAGTTGATGGAATTACTCCCCCAGGCTAAGTATTACAACCTTTACGGGCCTACGGAAACTAACGTCTGTACCTATTATGAAGTGGAGTCCCTCTCCGGCGATCGCGTCGAACCTCTCCCCATTGGGCGAGCTTGTGCCAATACAGAAGTTTTCGCTGTTAAGGAGGATAACACCCTGGCTCAACCAGGGGAAGTGGGGGAATTGTATGTCCGCAGTCCTTCCCTGATGGCAGGCTATTGGGGAAGTCCAGAAAAAACCGAGCAAGTCCTCGTAAGTTATCCCCTCTATCCCCATCTAGCTCCGACAACTGCCTACCGCACAGGGGATCTCGTCCGTCAAGATTCAGAAGGCAACTATCTTTATCTCGGAAGGCGGGATAACCAAATCAAGAGTCGGGGTTATCGCATTGAACTAGGGGAAATTGAAACCACCCTCTACAGCCATCCAGCCATAGAAGAGGCAGCGGTCATTGCGATTCCCGATGAAGAAATTGGCAATAAGATTAAAGCCTTGGTGGTTAAACGAGAGGGAGAGGAATTGCTGTCGGGTGATTTAGCGTCTTTTTGTGCTAAGCGACTTCCCAAATATATGCTTCCTACTCTAATTGAGTTCCGTCAAATCTTACCGAAAACTTCCACCGGAAAAATTAATAAAACTTTACTACGTCAGGAAGTATTGCCTGAGAATGTTTAAACCAATATTGGAAGATTTGCACACAAATAATTGTCAAATATGGTCATTTATGTTATTATTTAGGAGCAAAAATTAACTAGCCAAATAGAATATTTAAGCTACTCTAATTTCTTATAACTCTAGCAGTATAAGTCTGAATTGTATACAGATTTTACTCAATTTCTGTTGGCTTTTTAATCTATTCAAAACATTGTCATTAAATTCTGAGAAAAAATGGTATGTCATCTTCTTTACAAGAACAAGAAGTACAACAGGTTGTCAAAAAGCATATAGCTGAGCAGTTTATGTATGACAAACCCGAAGTGAACTTAGACAATGATTTACCTTTAATTGAACAAGGAATCATTGACTCGGTTGGAATTTTTCAAATGATTAGTTTCCTAGAAGATAAGTTTCAAGTAATTCTTGATCCCGATGAAGTCTTGCTAGAAAATTTTGAGACGGTAAGTGCTATTAGTTCTTTCGTGATCGATAAATTGTCTCCCCAAAATTAAGGCCCCTTGGCCAACTTTAAAGAATTGGTTAATCTGTAGAGCAAACATTTAATAGTTTAGTGAGAGGATATGATGTTTATTCCCCATAAATGTGATGTAGTTGTTATTGGTGGCGGGCCATCTGGGACTATGGCAGCCACATTTTTAGCGCAAAAGGGCTATGAAGTAGTGCTTTTAGAGAAAGCAAAACATCCGCGTCTCCACGTCGGAGAAAATTTAATCCCCCATTTTTGGAAATATGCTGATCTAGCGAAAGTTAGTGAAAAAATTGTCTCTGATGGCTTTATCGAGAAAGCTGGAGGGACAGTGGTTTGGAATGGAACAATTCGCAAAATGTCTTTTAAAGACTTTGGTTATACTCGTCCTGCCTATCATGTAGAACGCGATCGCTTTGACCATATACTCTTAGAAAACACGCGAGAACAGGGAGCAGAAGTCTTTGAAGAAATTGCTGTTTTAGCAGTCGATTTAGATGATAGTGCAGAAAGACAAACAGTCAAATATCGTCACGTTAAAGAGAAAACCACGGGAGAAATCCTCTGTCGTTTTGTGGTGGATGCCAGCGGACAGGGTGCAGTTTTAGGAAAACAGCTTGGAATTCGCACCGTTGATGAAGACTTCCGTTTTATGAGTATTTGGGGATACTTTAAAAACTCTAAATATGTTGGAGCAGATAATCAAATTTATCCCTGTGAAAAGTTAAGGCAAATTCCCCCTACTACTTTTGTTTCTTCTATTACCGAAACGGGAGATGCGGGATGGTCTTGGCACATTCCCCTGCGGGAAAGTACCAGTGTCGGATTAATTCTTCCCCTTGATTTTATGAAAACTGCTAAAAGGTCGGATGAATCATGGGAATCCTATTTTATTCGCAAATGCTATGAGATTCCTATTCTCAAAGATCTCTTAGCCGAAGCAACATTTTGTGAAGGAAGTTTTGCCAAAATTCAGGATTATTCTTACCGCCTAACCCAAGTCACTGGGCCAGGATATTTCCTACTAGGAGATGCCGCAGGTTTTGTTGATCCTATTTTTTCAGTCGGGATGATTTTAGGGATGTATTCCGCTTACTTAGCCACTTGGGCGATTGATCGTAGCTTTAAAAACCCGAAGTCAGTCGCCAGCAACCAAGCGTTATATACCAAGCAATTGCGGGGAAGATATGAAGTCAGTCGCTCTCTGGCTCTGCCCCAATATTGTTCCACAGGCGAAGTGAATGAAATGGCCAAAAACGCCGTACAGTTTGAAAGCTTAATGGAGCAAGAACTTATGGATGTGGTTTCTAAAATGACGACTCGTTCTGAGAATTTTGTCAGCCTTGCTCCTAGGGATAAAAAGGGACAAAAAATTGAATCCAACCGTTATCGCATTCTCGATAGTATTGCACTCTAGGAATTAAAACACTGAAAGTTAATTTCAGGTTGTTTAAAGCTCTTGGGTTGTTACACATTGAACCTCCTCAAAAGGAAAATCCTCATTACTTCTGTGCATTCGTGTTCCCAGAACTTCTGACTTGCTAAAACGCATTTTAAATGCGTTTTAGCTTAGAACCTTTCAAAACAGTTGAGAATCTATACAATGGACTCCATTCGCCGAATACCTGGATATCAATTCATTCCAACCACTTTAATTTTAACAGGCTGGTTGATCTACATGGGAGCCACTCATCAATGGCATTTGTTCCTTACTGAGTGGTTCATGTCAGTGACCATGGCATTTGGTTCATTTATCGCTGGGGCGACTGCGGAAGGGGGTGGTGCAGTCGCCTTTCCTGTCATGACCTTGATTTTTCATATCAAACCTGCCGTTGCCCGCAACTTCAGTTTGGCGATTCAAAGCTTTGGCATGACCTCAGCCGCTTATCTGATTTTTGTGCGGAGAATTCCCGTTGAGAAAAATTATCTAGTCCTCTGTAGCATTGGCGGAGTTTTCGGGATGGTTTTTGGGGCTTTTGTCATTGCTCCCTTGACTTCGCCAGCTTACACCAAAATGTTCTTTGTCTCCCTATGGTTAAGTTTTGGCTGTGTTCTCTTTTTCTTGAATACCAACAAAAATCGAGTCGTTCGAGAGGAATTACCTTCGTTTTCTCCCAAAGGAAAAATGTTTTTGGTAGGGATCGGATTTTTAGGCGGTATTATCTCTAGTCTCGTGGGAAGTGGGATTGATATTTTTAGCTTTTCTATCATGACAACTCGCTATCGTTTGTCTGAAAAAATTGCGACCCCAACCAGTGTTTGTTTAATGGCAGGTAATACAGTCATTGGCTTTTTGCTCCACGTTTTTGCTTTGAAAGATTTTCAACCTGAAGCCTGGAATTACTTGCTAGTTTGCATTCCTGTCGTTATTTTTGGAGCTCCGTTGGGAGCCTATTTTATTACTGGTTTCACTAGAGAATCTATAGTTAAGTTTCTCTATTTTGTCTTGTTAGCCCAGTTTTTAGGAGCTTGGTTGATTGTTAAACCTTACAGTAACATATCTTTGTTATTGTTTACTCTTACCGTGTTTTTGATTGGTTTATTCTTCTTCTTCGGCTTCGGCAAGATGAATTCTGTTGTCCAAGAATTAGGAGATAAAAACAGTCAATAAACTATTTATGGTGCATAAACGATAGCAGTCCTCAATGATTTGTAAGATTCCCTAACCCCTAACCCTTATTCTGAGATATTGTTCTCAAAACTAAAACAGGACTGCTATATGTGATAAGTTGCTTAAATGCACAATAGCTAAGAAACAATGAAAAAACTAGAACAAGTAAAGTATTTCAATAATCCAACTGCACAATTAGAGCCAGGTGTTGAGGAGATAAAAAATATTATTAAGCGACATCACACTTGGGGAAAGCCATTCGCCCTTCATGCTCTAATCATCAGATTATTAAAAGCAGTTTGGATATTATATTATGAAACCGAGTTAGTAACTCAGCAAGTTTCTCCTCAGAATAAAGAGGCCATAATCAGTGCTGTCTCCAAAGTTAATCAATGTCCCTTTTGTGCTAGCAGTCACACCGCAAACGATGTTAAACAAGCCCTTGACTCGAAAGCTCTGAATTTAATTCCCAACAAGAAAAAACGATTGTTAGTCAAGTGGAGCTTGGCTACTTTATCACCAGAAGCAAAAATTGTACAATCGCCGCCTTTTAGTAGGAAAGAAGCTCCTGAAATCATAACTACAGCGATACTTTTCCATTATCTCAATCGAATGCTTAATATTTTCTTGCCCCAAGAATCAGAAGAAGAAAACTTCTCGAAATTGAATAAATGCAAACAACTCAAAGGACAGGTGTTCGGCTGGCTGAAAAATCAACTAAGAAGCAGGACAATTTACAAGCCAGGAGCTTCCTTGAACCTCCTGCCTCGGACGGCACTTCCTGAAGACCTTAAATGGGCAAGAGGCAACCCTACTGTAGCAAACGCTTTAGCTCAATTTGCCGCCACTGTTGAACAGGAGGGTCAAGCTGTGCTGTCCGAATCTGTCCAAGAGTTGGTGAAGGATTATCTAAAATCTTGGGATGGTAATCCTCCCCCCTTAGGCACTTACTGGGTTGAAGAAGCGATCGAGACACTGGATGATTCTTTGAAACCAGAAGCAAGACTGGCCATGCTGACTGCAATCGCTTCCTATCAGGTAAGCGAGCCTGTTGTCCGTCAATTTCGCAAGGTTCATCCATTTGATCGAGAATTGCTAGCGGCTACATCCTGGGCAAGCTTTGCGGCCGCTCGCCAGATTGGAGGTCAACTTACCGTCCCAAGTGTCTAGCGATGGGAACAGAGTTAATTTTTTTTAGTTAATCAGGTAGAGAAAATCAATGAAACATCCAGAGATTTGGGAGTCTGTTAGGACTTTGATGAGATTTCGGAACGAAGCTCCCCCTTTACAGCCAGTGGAACGAAAGGATAATCTTCCCCTTTCCTTTCCTCAGGAGCGGTTGTGGTTGCTTGACCAACTGAACCCTGGGAGTGCTGACTATAACGTTCCCTATGGCTTTCGAGTACGAGGAGAACTGAACGTTGAAGCTTTGGAAAAAAGTTTCAACGCCCTTCGGCTCCGCCATGAAATCTTGAGAACGACCTTTCATAGTTCAGACGGTCATCCTGTCCAGGTGATCGCGCCTGTCGACCCCCAACCCCTTCTCACAATGGACTTGACTACCTATCCTGAAGGCGATCGCTTTTCTAAAGCTCTCCAACTCGCCGACGAAGAAGCAGAACGCCCCTTTAATCTCAGCACGGGTCCCCTGTTCCGCACCACTCTAATTAAATTAACATCAGACAGTTATTTTGTCCTGATTACTCTCCATCACATCGTCTATGATGCCTGGTCTGATGGCGTTCTGTTTCGAGAGTTAGCTGAACTCTACCAAACCTTTTCTAGTGGTCAATCTCTCCCCTCCTTGCCCGATTTGCCCATACAATATGCTGATTTTGCGGTTTGGCAAAGACAATGGCTTCAGGGAGAGTTTCTCGATACCTTGCTCAATTTCTGGCAGGGGCAACTGTCAGATCTGCCATCCCAGCAACTGCCAGCTGATCGAACAAAACCCCCAATTTCTTCTGGGCAACGGGAACGGCAAGTCTTAGTCTTGCCTAAAGAGCTTAGTGAAAAACTGAACACTTTCACCAGCGAAGAAGGAGTCACCCCCTTTATTACCCTCTTGGCTGCCTTTAAAGTCTTGCTGCATACCTATCTAGGTCAGGATGAGGTTTTTCTTTGTACTCCCATTGCCAATCGCAACCGCAGTGAAATTCAGAAGCTAATTGGTTATTTTGTCAACCTGATTATCTACCGTAGCAATCTGTCTGGCAATCCCAGTTTTCGAGAATTTCTTGGTCAAGTCCGCCACCAGAGCGCGCAAGCCTACGCTCACCAAGATCTGCCGATTCAATTGTTAGTCAGCCGACTCAACCTAATCAATGTTCCCCTGTCTCAGATCATGTTTGCCCTTCAAAATGTCGTCCTTCAGAATCCCAAACTGAGGGACTTGACCATCACTTCTTTAGAAGAACAGAGGGGGACTGATTTCGATCTCTTTCTTTCTATGGAAGAAGATAAGGGAGAATTGAGTGCCGTCTTGAAATACAACGTCGATCTCTTTGAAGAAACGACGATCACCCAAATGCTCCAGCATTACCAAACCGTGCTAGAGAATATAGTGGCTGAACCAGAACAGCCGATTTCCCAACTTTTACCCCTAACGGATGCCCAAAAACAGCAATTTCAAGAAAAACGCGATCGCCAGCAGGATTCTACCGAGTCTCAAAGTCAAGCTTCAGCCAACTTTGTCAAACCTCAGGATCAATTAGAATTGCAACTGACGCAAATTTGGGAGGGGATTTTTAACACTCATTCTCTGAGCGTGACTGACAACTTTTTTGCCCTAGGAGGCAAATCTTTACTCGCTATTCGCCTGTTAAATCAAATTGAAGAAAAATTCGGCAAAAAGCTGCCATTAAATACCCTCGTTGAATTTCCGACTATCGAGAAACTAGCCAATATCCTTCGCCAAGAAGAAATTACCATTCCTTGGATACCCGTTGTTCCCCTGCAAGCTAAAGGGGATAAACCGCCCCTATTTCTTCTGCCACCAGCAGCTTGTACCGCTTTACACTACACTGACTTAGCTCATTATTTTGCTCCTGAACGACCTGTTTACGGGTTAGAACAGTTAGGAATGGATGGCAAGGATAAGCCTCACGATAATGTGGAGGAAATGGCTGCTTACTATGTTGAGAAAATTCAAGCTATTCAGCCTCACGGCCCCTATTTTTTAGCTGGGCGTTGCATGGGAGGTATTGTGGCATTTGAAATTGCACTTCAAATGCAAGCAAAAGGGGAAACAGTGGCTTTGTTAGCGATCATTGATACCCAAAGCCCACCTCGCTTAAAACCCAGAGATTTTTGGTATTATGTCAGCGAATTCTTTAAGCGACTGCGACATCCAAAATTTATCCTTAGCTTCTTCCAAAAATTCTTAACAAAAACGAAAACGACTTTTTCTGATGATCCTCAAGGGCGGCAAATTCATTATGTCCACATGACTCATGCCAAAGCTAGGAAAAAGTACATTCCAAAAAGGCTTTTTTCGGGAACGATAGAGCTATTTAAAAACGACAGCGAGAGTCTAGAAGCTCAAAAAGGATGGAAAAAATTAGTCCGAGGTGTGGTGAACGAGCATATCATTGAAGGAGACCATGAAACTATGCTAGATGAACCTCACGTCCAACAATTTGTTAACAGCTTGAAAGATTGTATTAATCAAAATATTTCTACTACTGAAAACCTCCCATGTTCATCAAGAAACTACCCTTAGCTGGTCTGTCTAATCTTCTGGGTCGTTCTGGCTTTTTTTGGCTAGGCATCTGTTTATTGACTAGTTTTTCCCTAGGACTAATTGACTATGGATTCGCTCGTCTGTTACAAATTTTGCTGTATTCTCTTGGACTCGTACCCCAAGAAAGTATCCCATTACAAAGGAATTTGCAATTTTCCTTGGAGTTACTACTATTTCTATTTTTAGGCTTAGGAATCTTGCGAGCAATTTCCCAGTTTTGGGCCTATCAAAGTAGTGATTATGTTTATGAAACAATCAATACGCGTCTGAGACTTTTTGCTATCTACGAAGTTCTTCTCGGTTCATCACAAAAGTATGTTTCTGCCACTGAGACTAACTCTAGAATTGGCGAAATATTTCCACAAACGGCATGGTTTTTTTGGTACAGTTCCTGGACTCTTTCCTTTGGAGTTGAATGCCTCGTTCTTTTAGCCGCAATGCTCTCTTTAGCTTGGCGAGAGTCTGTCCTGGCTGTCTTTGGACTAGTAACCATTGGATTATTAGTCTTAAAAGTTAATCAACGAGTGCGGGTAATGGCCCGACAAGTTCCTGAAGAACAAAAAGCCTTGGTTGGTGGAATAGAGCGAATTGCTCGCAACTGGCTTTTAGTTAGAATACTACGCCTAAATACGTCAGAGTATCAGCATCTGGTCGGTAAGAATTTAAGTTATTATCAAAAATTTATTAAGGCCAAATTTTGGGGAAATATCGGTGCTGTTCTCCCCTTAGTTTTAGGAGTTGTTTTGTTGATTTTAATTCTTTTTATGAGTCTTGAAATTTGGAAAACTCCTGGCATTCAGTTAGTTTCTTGCCTCTATCTTTTCAGTAGATTTTTATCGACTTTTTCTCGCTTGGGTAGGGGCTTTGGCATCATGAATTCAGTCGCCCCTCATCTGAAGCTTTCCCTAGCTTATTTATCGGATTTTAAACCAATAGAAATCCAACAAGCAATGGAACCCATGAAGGCTCTCAAATCTTTTAAAAGTTCAGATACCATATTGCCTGATACTTATAATTCTGCTGAAGCTGCGAGAGATCACTCTCAACAATTAAAATCACCTCCTAATATTGAATTGACTGGTGTATCTTTTTCTTATTTTCCTGATAGTCCTCGAATTTTTAATAACATTTCTCTCCAGATTAAAAGTGGAGAACAGTTTGGCCTTATTGGCAAAAGTGGTTCGGGAAAATCTACTTTACTCGGCTTAATTTTAGGCGTTATTCAGCCGAGCAATGGGACGATCAAAATTGCCAATATCGATGCTCCGGTATTCTTTGCTAATCCTGACCTTCGGGTGGGTTACGTGGGGGCAGAACCTTTTTTGATAGAAGGTAGCATTAAGGATAACCTAGACTATGGCACCCGAAAACCCTACTCTCTCGAAGAATACCGCGAAGCCTTAGCAGCAGCAAGTCTTTTAGAAGTGGTCGATAGCCTTCCTGATGGACTGAACTATCAACTTACTGAGAACAGCCAAGGGTTATCAGCAGGGCAAAAACAACGGTTAGCCCTAGCCCGCGCTCTATTAAGCAAGCCCCAAATTCTGGTGTTAGATGAAGTCTCTGCCAATTTAGATGATGAAACTGAAACTGAAATTGCGAAGGAACTTTTGGCTTTAAAGGGACGTTGCACTGTGATTATTGTCTCCCATCGACAGGGAATTTTAAAGTTTGCTGATACCATAGTAGAATTATCCAGCAATGGCAGCTTATCCCAACTTAATTAAAGTGATAGTTTTAGTTAGGGGTGGGTACAAGAGTACAAATTTCTTCAGCATAAGCAAGGGCTGCCTCTTGCCAAGTCGAGCTAGATAGGCTTTTGGGTATTTCTTGAGACAAGCGATTTAACACTAAGTCGGCTGCTTGTTCAGGATGGTCTGGGTCGACTGGGATCATAACCATTGTGCCTGCTTCTGCTGCGGCTTGATTCTTGTCACTAACAATTACCCAGCGTCCAAAAGAAGCTGCCTCGGCAACGGGAAAACCAAACCCTTCTTGATCGGACAGAAACACCACTGCCGTTGCTTGCCGATACCATTGAGCCAAACTTGGATCGTCCACATACCCATGATAGTGAACCCAAGAACGAGGAGCAATTTCCTTAAGAAAAGCCTTGCCTTTGGCTTCAGTCGATCTATTCATCCCCCCCACTAAATGTAATTCCCAAGGTTGACTACTAAATTCTCTTAGGGCGCAAACCAAGGCTACCGCTTCAGGAAGCCGCTTGGCTATCGGGTCGATTCGCCCAACGGATAGTAGAAAAGGAGCATTGGGAACTGGAATTTCAACCGGTGCTAACTTGATTAAGGAAGAATCACTCCCATTGGGAATAACTTTCAGCTTACTTTTGAGTTTTGACGAGGAACGGTATTGGTACAGGGTATGCTCAGTCGCCTGACTGACTAGGATAATTTTCTTGGCAAAAAGCAGGGAGGAATCTAGATAAATGGCGGCTCGCAAGGCCGTTTTAAGACGACTGCCATATTTAGTCGGTTTAGCCCACTCATTAACATCATGGATCGTAGCCAGTGAGGGAGGATGCCAAGGGAGTACAATGGGGTTAGACAACCAAGCAACCGCTTCTATTTCCCTGCTTTGGCAATAACGGGTAAAACGAGAGGCAAACCAAGCAAATCGTTTGCTGGGAGTATAATCTAAAGGAGGGAGAGGCTGGATAATATCTTTTCGGCATTGGAACGCCCGTGTGTTAGTAATAGCATTAGGAGAACCCAAGATTTTTACATCTATTTCTCTCGCCATTAATTCTTCTATTAATGGCGGCAACAATCGATCTAGGTATTTTCCAATCCCTAAGCTCGGTCCTAAATAGTGGGCAATTAGCGCAATTGGCATAAATTAAAATCAATAGCTAGCGATGATTAAACAGAAAATAGTCACGATTTTAATATGAGGTGCAGGAGCCTCTTTTCACTCTATACTATTATGTATATGTAAAATCTTAAAATTTATGGGCAACGATAAAGTTCATGATTGTTAGAAATCAACTAGAGCGACAGGATAGACAAAGATTACAATGGACTTTTTGGATTATTGTTTTCCTAATCGTCTACCTTCCTTTAGAAGACTTTATTCTTAAATGGCTACCACTTCCGAATAGTATTCTTTCGGGATTTCGTCTTCTTCCTGAATTAGTTTGTTATCTATTATTTTTCAGACTATTATACCAAATTTGCACTCGCAGACGACCACTAAAAATAACTTCTATAGAAGTTCTATTTATTTGTTTTTTAATGTGGGCTGGTTTTTTAATTATTATTAGTATCTTACTTTTTAATGCATCTTTGTTTGGTGGAGTTTCAAGTTTAAGGACTCTAATTAGGTTTGTATCAGTATATTATTTGGTCGTAAATCTTGAACTTTCCGAGGCCAATATTTCCTTGATATTGCAAACAATCATAGGGGTGGGAGCGTTAGAAGGTTTGATCGCTACGGCCCAATATTTTGGAGGCTCACCGATTAAAAAGATATTTGAAGTTACAAGTCTTAAACTTGAGTTAAAAGCTCAGGAGGGTAATCTCTCACCTGCCCTATTAGGCGTTGGAAAAGTAGGCTCATCATCGGGAACTTTTACCGATTCTAGTGTTTTTGCCTTATTTTTTTTAATTCCTGTTATTCTAGTAGTGACTTGGACTATTTATCGAACCTATCTACATCCTAAAAGCCATTATTTTTTGCTGCCTAACTGGAAAGAAATCCTTTTTTTATGTTTGATTTACTTTGGCATTTTTTCCACCTATAAACGAGCAGTTCTCCTGATATCATTCGCGCTACCCATATTAGTATTATTTTATTTTGGCAGGACTAAAATTTCGGTCTGGCTAGCCTTTCTGTATGGAACATTATTCTTGGTTCTATTCTGGGGAATTATTGTCTTTAATTTTAATCCCAGTCCAACTAGTTCAGGGGCATCGGTTCGTAGAGAAAAAAAAGATATTAGAGCCTATGTAATAGAACTCTTTACTCCGGAATACTGGAATAGATCGAGTGAAGGTTCCCGGTTATTTTTTATGAAAATATCTTGTGGGAATGTTCTGGGGAGTAATTACTGGTACGGACTAGGGCCCGATGAAAATACAACAGTTGAGCAATTAATTAAATTAACCCATGGTACGCGAGATAAAGGACAATTTCAAGAAACCAGCCTGTACTTTAAGGATGCTTACTGGTGTGCTATGATATCCTTCTATGGAGTTCCAGGCACTTTAATTTATTTACTAATTATTTATCAACTATATCGTTCCTCTCTAGCCGTAAGCGAAAATGCTTCAGAAGTAGTTGAAAAATTACTGGGAGTGTCTGCAAGTATTATAATCCTATTATATGCAATTTATTCTCTTGCCGAACAACTCCCAGAAGTTAGGGTATCTTCTTTTTATTTTTGGACGATAGCTGGCTTGGTTGTTAATGTACGTCATAAGCAAAAAATCAAAACTATTAAAGTTCTCCTAGAAAAAAATCAATCGTATTAAACTATTGTTGGGGCCATCAATATGACTAACCTTTGGCTAAATTTTAAAACCAACCTCAATCTAAAAGGATTGGCGTTAACTCTACTCATCGGAGTAAGCTCCTGTGTATCGCAAAATAGCCAGTTGAATAATGCTCAAGAGACAGTAGCCCAAAATTTGTCTCAATCTTCTGCTCTAACCACAACCGCTTCTTTATCAGAATTTGGACGCTCGCTGTCGGCAGACTTCCTGTGCTACAATGCAAACGTACTACTTTTTGATTCTTGGACTGAGCCAGCTTTAGTGAAAGCGGTAAAGCAATTAAAGCCAAGAGTCCTGCGATTTCCTGGAGGAACAGTATCGGACTTTTGGGACTGGCAGCGAGGAGGGATTATGGAAGATTTAAGTGAAGTCAATCCCCGCCAATTGCCGGGAATTTTGAGAAATCAAAGGGTGCGCCAATATACTGCCAGCAAGCTAGAAGATTTCAAAGCGGGATTGACTGCAACTCAAACTAAACCTTTATTTGTTCTCAATATCTTAACCTCTGATCTAAATTCTCAATTGGCGATGTTACGAAAAGCTAGAGATTTAGGGATTCCCGTTGAATATGTTCAAATTGGGAATGAAGCTTATTTTAACTTGCCAGATAATCTGGAACGTTTTCCAACTCCCGACGATTATGCAAAGTTTGCTAGTCAGTGGAGTGATGCCATTAAGAAAGAGTTTCCGAAGGCGAAAGTAGCCGTAATTGGTGCTAGTCAGACTTATATTGAACGAGGTAACGAGCGCATTCGTTTTTGGAATGATAGTGTCTTAAAAACAGCTTTGCCGAAATCGGATGCCATAGCTTTCCATCTCTACTATGATACAAATATTATCCCCCCCAGCAGTTCAGCAACAAGTTATCCTTTTTTCACTCAAGAAGATGTGCCAATCATTTTAAATTTGCCATTTTTAAACTGGAGAAAAATGAGAGAAAATCAGCAGTTTAAAGCAGTCCCTGATCAGAAAGAAATCTGGATTACAGAATATAATGTAATGGAACCTCTACAAGGACAAGGAAGCTCTGGCCCTAAAATTATTGGTAGCTGGGCTCATGGTTTGCAAAATATAGCTTTGAGTTTACTATTCTTGGAAGATAAGCGAATTAATCGAATTTGCAATCATGTATTAGTGGGAACTTCACAATTTGGGGCAATTTTAGCTGATGAAAAACAAATTGGAATCGGTACTTTTATTAATCCCTCTGAAAAAGTCAAGGCTGAACCTTTTAGTTTATCTGCCAGTGGTTCTGCCTTAAAGTTACTAGGTGAGGCAACGGAAAACATGACTCAAGCTAAACAAATCAATTTCTCGTCTAATCCAATGGTGACAGGAAAAAATCAAGCTCAATATCCTTCTTTGTCTGGATGGCTATTTAGCAATGGTGAAGAAAATCGAGCAGTAATTCTTAACTTATCATCTGAAGTAGTGCAGGTGAATTTTGATTCTATTTTTCCTAAATCTGTTGATTATGAACAAGTTTCGGGAAATCCTAGAGATTTAGTTAGTAAATCGGGAATCTTGACTGAATCGCAAGGGACGACTTCTAAAAAGATTCAGTTACCTGCTTATTCTGTTACGAAACTGTCTTCTTTAAAATAACTTAAAATTAAGATTAATCTCATCCTGTAAACCAGAAAAATCAATGACTAGCACCAAGTCAAAACTACCTAATTTAGTAATAGCAGGGGTTGTAAAAGGGGGAACAACATCTCTTTATACTTATCTAGCCCAACATCCTGATATTTGTCCATCCTCAGTCAAAGAGACTTGTTATTTTTCATCTTTCCGCTACGGTCAATTAGATGCTCGATATCGTCAAGCACTTGCTCCTTTTGAACAGTATCAAAGTTATTTTATTCACTGTCAAGATCAGAAATATAGAATGGAAGCTACTCCAGGATATTTTGAAGGGGGTATGAGAGTAGCGAAAGAAATTAAAACAACCTTGGGGGATGAAGCAAAAATTTTGATTATCTTGAGAGAACCGATTTCAAGATTTTTATCTTTCTTCAAGTACAAAAAAAGTATATTATCCCTGGATAAAAATTTAACAATAGAGGAATATATAAAACAATGTGAAGCAATCCCTGAGCAAGAAAGAGTCCAACAAGAAAATGATACTTATTGGGGTCTTGATGGCGGATTTTATGCAAATTATTTAGACGAATGGTTTACAAGTTTTGGAAAATCTCTAAAAGTTATTTTTTTTGATGATTTAAAAAATGATTCTAAACAGTTATTAAAAGAAATTTGTCATTGGTTAGAAATTGACTGGGAAGGTTGGGATTTGCCTGATTTAAAAGCAGAAAATAAAAGTGTCAACTATAAAAGTCAATTCTTACAACGTTTAGCTTTGCTGGTTAATGACTCTGCGGAAAAGTTTTGGCGAGCAAATCCTAAACTAAAAATTCAACTCAGAGAGATTTACTATCTGATTAATGGAATGGCCCATACTGATGAGTTGAAGCCAGAAACTCTAGAGTATCTAATATCTCTTTATAAACCTTACAATCAAAAATTGGCTGAACAACTAATCGCCAGAGATTATAGTGTTTTTCCTCAATGGCTTCAACACGGAAGCTGAAATTTTCGGCGTTTACCTCAGTCAAATCCAGATTCGGTGACTCTTCTAGACTAAGTATGATAAATTATTAGAAGATCCGATTCAGTTAAGGAGAAGTTATTATCTGTTAATCGTTTGATTATTTATTTTTTCTTAGGCAAAAGTTAACATAACAACTGACACAAACTAAGGCAAAATAAAAAGTTGTTAAGCAAGATGCTTAATTAACTTGGTAATTATAAGGAGAAGATTATGGTTCAGGCACCCTCCCCAACAACAATAATATTAGATAATCCTCTATCTCCCGAAGAATTGCGTAAAATTCATGCTTATTGGCGTGCTTGTAACTATCTCGCCGTTGGGATGATTTATTTACGGGATAATCCCTTACTTAAAGAACCCTTAAAAGAAGAACAAGTCAAAAATCGTTTATTAGGTCATTGGGGTTCAAGTCCTGGCCTAAGTTTTATCTATATTCACCTCAACCGACTCATTAAAAAATACGATTTAGATACTGTTTATATGGCCGGCCCTGGCCATGGGGCCCCTGGCGTTTTAGGGCCTGTTTATCTAGAAGGAACCTATTCAGAAGTTTACCCCGAAAAAAGTGAAGATGAAGAAGGAATGAAAGCCTTTTTTAAACAGTTTTCCTTCCCCGGTGGTATCGGTAGTCATTGCACCCCAGAAACCCCTGGTTCTATCCATGAAGGAGGAGAATTAGGCTATAGTTTATCCCATGCTTACGGTTCAGTCTTAGATAACCCTGATCTCATTACCGTTGCGGTAGTGGGAGACGGAGAAGCAGAAACCGGCCCCTTAGCCACTGCTTGGCATTCTAACAAGTTCCTTAACCCAATTCGAGATGGGGCAGTTTTGCCAATTTTACACCTAAATGGTTATAAAATTGCCAATCCCACCATCTTAGCCCGTATTAGTCACGAAGAATTAGAATATCTCTTTAAAGGGTATGGTTATAAACCCTATTTTGTGGAAGGTTCCGACCCCGAAATTATGCACCAAAAAATGGCTGCAACCCTAGAAACGGTCATTTTAGAGATTAAGCAAATTCAACAAGAGGCTCGTAGTAGTGGGGTTGCGAAACGTCCCATGTGGCCGATGATTGTGTTACGCTCTCCTAAAGGATGGACTGGCCCCGCCTTCGTAGATGGCAAAAAGACTGAAGATTTTTGGCGATCGCACCAAGTCCCCTTATCAGGAATGCACGGCAACCCTGCACACATCAAGATATTAGAAGACTGGTTAAAAAGCTACAAAGCGGAAGAACTTTTTGACGCAACGGGTAAACTCTTACCTGAGTTAAAAGACTTGGCCCCTACCGGAAACCGTCGCATGAGTGCCAACCCTCACGCTAATGGGGGAATCTTACGAAAAGACCTGAAAATGCCTGATTTTCGGGAATACGGCGTAGAAGTGGACAAACCCGGTGCAGTAGAAGCGGAAAATACCAGACCTTTGGGCAATTTTTTGCGGGATGTCATGGCTAATAACATGACCAGTTTCCGTGTTTTTGGCCCAGATGAAACCGCATCTAACCGTTTAGATGCTATCTATGAAGTTAGTAAAAAAGTTTGGATGGCTGATATCTTAGAAGAGGATGCAGACGGCACCGAAATCACCAGGGATGGTCGGGTGATGGAAATGTTAAGTGAACATACCTTACAAGGCTGGTTAGAAGGGTATTTATTAACAGGTCGTCATGGCTTTTTCAACACTTATGAAGCCTTTGCTCATGTGGTGGATTCCATGTTTAATCAACACGCAAAATGGTTAGATATTTGTAAACATGAAGTGCCTTGGCGTGCGCCTGTTTCTTCTTTAAATATTCTGCTTTCTTCGACAGTTTGGCGACAAGATCATAACGGGTTTTCCCATCAAGATCCTGGTTATGTTGACTTAGTAACTAATAAGAGTGCAGAAGTAGTCAGGGTTTATTTTCCCCCTGATGTTAACTGTTTATTATCCGTAGCCAATCACTGTTTAAAAAGCAAAGATTATGTCAATGTAATTGTTGCAGACAAACAGAAACATCTCCAATTCTTAAACATGGAAGATGCCGTTAAACACTGCACCAAAGGCATTGGCATTTGGGAATGGGCCAGTAATGATGACTGTGGGAAAGAACCGGATCATCCTGATGTAATTATGGCTTGCTGTGGAGATGTATCTACTCAAGAATCTTTAGCAGCAACTGCTATTTTAAGGGAAGAATTCCCTGAATTAAAAGTCCGGTTTATTAATGTGGTGGACTTGTTTAAACTGCAACCAGAATCAGAACATCCTCACGGATTATCTGCACGGGATTTTGATACTTTGTTTACCACAGATAAGCCAATCATTTTCAATTTTCATGGTTATCCTTGGTTAATTCATAAGTTAACCTATCGTCATACAAACCATCATAATCTTCATGTGCGGGGTTATAAAGAAAAGGGCAATATTAATACACCCTTAGAGTTGGCGATGAATAACCAAATTGATCGCTTTAACTTAGTTTTGGATGTGATTGATCGGGTGCCAAAATTAGGTTCTGCTGCTGCTTATGTTCAACAACGCATGAAGAATGCGATTATTGAACATCGGGCTTATGCTTACGAAAATGGCATTGACAAGCCAGAGATTACTAACTGGAAATGGCCGTTTTAATTATTAATTGTAGGGACAATTTATGAATTGTCCCTACTTTTGGAAAGGATCTCAAAATTACCTTCAATCTCCAATTAGAAAAAAGTTCACCTGTTAGTGCAACGGTTTAGCAAGAAGTCTCCGCAGTCCGAAGATTCCTAATAAGCCAAATCCTAAAATAGATGAGGGTTCAGGAACAGATTGAGATTCAACTTCAAACGCCAAAAATTGAGTAAATTGGGTCGGACTAAAGTTATTATCGCTAACTAAAATTAAAGAACGATTACCATTAGTCAGAGTTTCCCCAAAAGCCAACCCTTCAAGGTTATCAATGGGGATACCCAAGGTGGTTAAATCCAAAAGAAGGGTCTTTTGAGCAGCAATCAGGTTAGGTTGTCCATTAATGGAGGATAATCCACTAATATCCGTCGCCCCTGCTAAGGAAACTTCAAAAATTTTGACGGTATTGCCCGTATTTCCTGGGGTTCCCTCCGCACCAACAGAAAAAGACCGTTCTAAGGCTAAAAATCGCTCACCACTATTATCCAAGGCTAATAAATCCACTAACCCATTGGTGTTAAATTGACCAGTAGGATTAGGGGCAAGGGCAACGGGGTCAGTATTATAGATAAATTGAGCAATGGGTTGTCCTGTGGTTAGATCGTACTGCAAAATCCGCGATGGACTACTGTTACTTAGGGTTGCTATAGAACCGTCTTGGACTAAAGCATTTTCAGTGGCAGTAAATAGGTAGCGTAAATCAGGAGTGACGGTTAAACTTTCTAAAGCTAAATTATTGCGAACCCCACTGGTTGTTGGAATAGAATTAGGTTGAGGAATAAATTGAGAAGGAATCGATAAAGCTTGATTTTGTTGCCCTGTGCTAATATTAAAGCGATTCAGAAAAGGATTAACAATGCGATTAGTAGAAACCTCTCCTTCTGAGGGGATATAGACATTTCCATTCACTAATGTAATATCTTCAGGATCAAGACTATTGGCAGCGAAAGGTTGACCATTGGCTTGTAAAAGGGTAGTAACATCAGTAAAAGTTACACCACTATTATTTCCATCGTTGTTAAATTGACTTAAATCTAACGTAAGAGTGTAGAATCTTGCGGGATTAATAGAACTGCGATCATCAGAATTAGCATAATAATTTCCCGAAGTGGGATCATAGTCAATTCCTGATAAACCACCAACCTGTGTTCCGCCAAAACTTGCTCCAGTTTGAACAATTGATTGACCTAAAAAGTTTAATTGCAAAGAAGAAGCTTGAATCGGTTGGGGATTAACCAGTCCAAGAATTACACTACTTAATAGGCCAGCAGTTACGATTGAATGTTGGTTGACTTTTAGCATAATTAGTTGCCTGATTAATGAGTGTAGTTGCGGAAAAAGTTCTCAAGATAGTTGAGTGATTGAAGTCAAGTACCTAATCAAAATTAATGGCGCGGTGGGCATTGCCCACCCTACAAGTTTCATGCAAGAGCAATAAATTAAAGGAATTTACGACCTTTTCTGAGGATTACTCCTCCTAAACCTAAGCTAATTAATCCAAGAATTGCACTCGGTTCTGGAACGGTTTCACGGGGGACAAAATCAGGAACGGATTCCTTGAAAGAATAGAGATAGGTGGGAATTAAATCCAGTCCTTGAGGACAGGAATCTTGAATGGCAACGTCATTAACTGATTGACTCACGAAATCAGTACAGACATTAAATTGAACATTACTACCATTTTGAGTAACACTATAATCACTATCTGTTCCAATCAACAGGGCATAACTGCCATCATTTAATTGAGGCCCAATGGCTAAACCTTCAATTTTTTCGGGAATGATTTGTCCAGCATTGTCTAATGCGGTTTGAATATCCAAAAAGAGAGATTTACTAACAGGAATTATCCCACCAGGTAAGGTATTTGTTCCAGCCAAACTAATCCCACTAACATCCGTTGCTCCTGTAATATCAATGCTATAAATCCGTTTACTACCAACAGGAGTATTAGCAACATCAGCAACAGTAGGCGCATCAACTCCAAGACCTCGATTATCTCGTTCTAGAACTAAAAATTCATGGTTATTAATAGCAATAATGGCACTAATTCCAATATTTCGTCCCTGACTGGTTGCAGGAAAATCATTAGCTGTTCCAGGAATACGATCATTGATATCAACAAGACTTTCCAATTGATAAATATATTGAGCCGTACTATTACCAGTAATAGTATCAAATTCAACAATTCTTAAATTACCACTGTAGCGACCATCATCAGAGGTTCCAGAGGTTCCTTCATTGACTAAAGGATCTTGTAACATGGCTAATAATTTTGTGCCATCGGGACTAATAGCTAATCCTTCAAAACCGCGATTATCCTGACGACCTGTCGTGATTGTACCGCGACCATCTACATAATTAGAAGTAGCACCTTCTTTGGGAATAAGATTATCAGGGGTCATGAATGCGCGTAAAAATGACCCGCTAGAATCAAATTCATAGACAGAGGGGCCATATTCATCAGAGACGTAAAAATTCCCATTAGGAGCCACTACAAAGCCTTCAGGGTCAAAGCTTAAACCAAGAACTGCACTATCACCATTGAGAACTCTAGGATTTAAGCCATCGAAGTTTTGACCATTCTGGGTAAATAGAATCGTATCAAGCAAGTTAAAATTACTAATTGCCCCAGTATTGAGATCAACATCCAAGGTAAATTTTTGCACCCTTGTATCATAAGCAATGGTTCCGCCACCAGGCCCGCGATCGCTTAAGCCATAGTAGACATTGTTAGCTTTATCATAATAAAGATCGGAGAAAAAACCGCCAAGGCGATTACCATTAGGACTATTAGGTTGACCACTTAAATCCGTTGCATTCCCTGGAATCACTATGGTATTTACTAAAGAGTTAGCAAAGGCTGCTGGAATGGTCAAAACAGACAAACTTAAGGTACTGATGAATGCGGAAAGGAAAGTTTTTGTGGATTTCATCATGCTTCAAAAATGCTAAATTTGGCAACTTGATTTTGAGAATTTTAGGGGTTGCTGGGAAAAAAATTACCAGCTTGCTCCGTTATTTTAGGTGAACTTTTGTTTTCTTCTACTAAGAAAACCTAAAATTTCTAAAAGATTATGAGTTTTCTAAAAAGAGTTTCAAAAGCCCATATTAGAGGACGTTTTTTATGATTCGATTAAATTCCTTCTAAGAAATGATTAATCCTCTACTTTTCCCAGATTTATCAAATAAGGCCTTCAGCAATTTATCGTTGAAATGTACGGAGACAGTTCAGTTATACCATTTTCATCAACTTGGACGATGGATGTGGATGTTGTAGGGGTCAACGGCCGTTGACCCCTACGAGAATGTGTCGCTAGACTTTAGATCAAATTGTCTCAGCTTGTCCCTTATTTAATTTTTTGTTTGAGCTTTGAACCAAGTCCTAAAAGTCCAAGGGTTAAGAAGCCAAGCACTGAACCAGGTTCAGGAACTGTTTGTAGTGCTTGAATCTGAGTCTTGGCAGTATGGACTTGATCCACCAATCCAGGAATCCCTGGAATAGCATTACCATAAGCGTCATAACCTTGACCGACGGAATTAAGCAGCACTTCTGACCCATTCCCTTGAAAATAGACGGGAACAGGACGATTGCTATGAGTACCCCAGTCATACTTGACCAAAGAGTCAGCATTAGCGGGATCAGAGCCAGCAGAACCCCAGAAATGACCAGCACTCGCGGGAGTATTATTTGAATAGGTCAAATCATGGGCCCCGACGGTTCGTAACAGTTCAGGAAAATTATCATTGAGGGTGAAATAATGGTCATGGTCGGCTGTAACAATTAATAAGTTCTCCTCCCAACCGCCATTATTAGCAATCCAATCCATTACATAGTCAACAGAATCATTAAAATCGGATACTGCACCAATTAAGTTATCGAGGTTGTTATCATGGGCGGCCCAATCAATATCGCCAGCTTCAACCATCAACCAGAAACCATCAGGATCTTTCTCCAACACCGTTAAAGCTGCTTGGGTTAAGTCTTTGAGGCGAGGATTTTCATCTAACTGACGGGCGATAAATTCCTCGTCGGTTTCTCCAGGTTGGAGAGGGCGCACTGTGTCAGGATTAGGAATACCAGGGGTAATATTGTTAGGATTTCCTGCTTGAGCAGAACTATACAAAGAGAACATATCTAACCCTGTATTTTGGTAAGTTCCATCCGCCGAATTGATGGGTAAGTTCCCGTTTTGTCCTTCTGCCCCATAGAGTCCTAAAAGACGATTACCGAGGTTATTGGGATCGATTAAAGCCGCCGCCGCTAACAGGGTTGCCGTCGCATTGGGGCCACTTTCCAAAAATTGGTAGCCGTAGCGGTTACTATTGGGATTAGCGACAAGGTAGTCGTAGGTGTCTTGGGTGATATAGGTGAAGTCTTGGGGCGGTTCTACATCAGGTTGAAGGGGAAGGGGATTACTCGCAGGATTACCTCCTCCTAATAGCACAGTGGGCTGAAAGATGCGGAGTTCCTGTTGCAGAATGTTATCGAGTAAAGGATAGGGCTGATCGAGTTTATTACGACGGTTGACGTTAGCTGCAGCCGCTCCTGGAGTAGCATGATCGATAGGAACGGAAGTGACCAAACCTGTAGATTTCCCTGCTTCTGAGGCAATCTTTAAGGCAGAATCTAAGGGTTGCTCGTAAATATCAACACCGATGGCACTGTTGTAACTTTTAACCCCTGTGTAGAGGGTAGTTGCCGTATTCGCTGAGTCAGGATAGCTATATTTGATGTATTCTTTGTCAAATCCTGGAGGAATTGCCCCCCCATAATAAGCTGCATCCCAAGGAACAAGTCCACCCCGAATAGGATCATAACCAACGAGATTACCTACTGCATAGGGGTTAGGATTAGAAGCACCTCCAGTGGGGGTTGTACCTGGGTTGAAGGTGGGATCGAAGACAAAACCAGGTAAAACATTACCTTCACCTGTTATGTTATTGCCTTCTATGGCAGAGTTACTCGTGTTAAAGGTTCCATTAGCGGGAGCAATGGTTGTTCCGTAGGTGGTTGATAGGACATAGTTAGAAAGCTCTTGGAAAGCCAATCCTGACCCTTTACCTGATGTGTAAAAATCACTCAGGCTATTGCCCAGATTCCCTGCATTAATTTGTTCCTGAATAGCAGCAGCGCGGGCCATTTCCCAACCCATGCCATCTCCAATCATGATGATGACATTCTTGGTATTGGTTACAGTAGCTGCTTGAGCAATGTTAGGAGTTAGGGAAATAGTTCCTACTAATCCTACTAGACTGAAGGCGATCGCTTTTGAGAAGGTGGAATTGAGGTTAATGTTGAACAAAGAGTTCATTTTGTTTTGCTCCGTAAGTTAATGTGATGGACAAAGTTGGGCTTTAGTTAGACTTGCGGTTTTTTGAGGAGAACAAACCGCCGATACCTAAAGCTAAAATTCCTAAAATGGTTGAAGGCTCAGGCACAGAAGTGGTACTCAGATCTACAAATGCAGAATGATGATCCGAAGCACTATTTAATGAATCAAAAGGACTATTAGGAGTTGGCCAAAATACCTG
Organism: Crocosphaera sp. UHCC 0190; assembly: GCF_034932065.1. Classification (NCBI taxonomy): domain Bacteria; kingdom Bacillati; phylum Cyanobacteriota; class Cyanophyceae; order Chroococcales; family Aphanothecaceae; genus Crocosphaera; species Crocosphaera sp. UHCC 0190. The sequence continues at coordinate 148,787 of NZ_JAYGHP010000007.1, read as the reverse complement.
GGCATCAATAATTGATAAATTCGCTGAAGGTAGCACATAATCGACCCTTAATCCTCCCGTAAAAGCTGCGGTATCATAGGCAGGATTCCCCGTATGGGAAAAATCACGATCAGGATATTCTACGCCCCCTAAACTAGAAGGCGTTTTACTGGTGTTAGTCAGAGGATTATTGAGTAGTTGATTAATCGCCCCTGGTACACTATCCCCATCATTAGGATCAGCATTTTGATCTCCCATAATGATAAATTTTGACCCAGAAGCAATCCCTCCAAAAATCCCATTATCATCATAAATATAACTATTTTGACCTGGGGTAATATAGTCATTCCAAAGACGAATTTCATCAAAGTTTCTTCGTCCATTACGATCTTCTTCTCCATCAAAAACTGGGGGAGTTGGATGACTAGCTAAAACGTGAATAGTTTCACCGTTAACATCAATAGGAAGATCCCAATGACTCTTAGAAGAAAGGGGAAATAGAGCCGCTTCCTCTGGAGTATACCAATCATCAGTGGCATTTCCAGTAATATCAGTTAACAAATTTCCAGGCATATCTAGCCATAAGAAATTTTGAAAAGTACGGGCTTGATCCTCCAAAATATTATATTTTGAATAAACCACCATGCCATATTGTCCAGGGTAATTGCCAAATCCCCAAGCATCTCCCGCATAACCTGGGGTTTCTGGGGTCGTAACAATCACTCCATTGTTATCCAAATCAAATCCCGAAGCAATACCTGTATTAAAGGGATCTGTTGTTGAACCAGGACGCACAAAAAACTCACTAAAATTAATCGGATTTGCGGCTGGATTTCCTGAAATATTTTGCCCGACAGAGAGATAATTTTGCTGAAAAAGAGTAGCTGCTTGAGTGGGAGCAGTGGGATCATAATTAAACTCGTTGAGCAGAATAATATCAGGATTAATGCGTTGAATTACTTCTGCAATTTGACGAGCTTGAATTGCTAGAGGATCGGTATTATATGCCGCATCATCAGGAGCAAGTGAAAGAGCTTGAATCAAAGCATTTTGACTATTTGGACTCAAAGAAGTATTGTAAGTTGCAATGCGAAAATTAGACGCTTGTGCCTGAGAAAAAGGAGAAAATGAGGCTAACAATCCTAATCCCCAAGCAATCAAAGAATGGGTTGAAATTGGTTTCATTTTTAATTACTGGGTTAGTTAACAAGAAAGAGAAATAAATGGGGAGTAAGAGGTCAGAAAAAATACAGCCATTGGCAAGTTTAGGCAATAAGCTGTAGGAGTAATTCATGAATTACTCCTACTCTCTTTCACCAAATTATTGTTTAGAATACTTGCGTTTTATTCCTAAAGCAGACAGTCCAAATAGGGCTAAACCTACTACTGTCCCAGGTTCAGGCACTGCTTGCTGCGCCTGGACAAATTCGGATAATCCTGCTAAATTATCAGTATTGATTAAATCAACATCCGCATCAAAAAGAGGCCCCCAAACACTGGGCGCATCTTGGGGTAAATTCCAAAAACGCAGGATTTTTCCCTCACCATGCACTTGAGCAACAATGCTGTCTAATTTCCCTTGTGTCGCTGCTGGAATTGTACCTATACCATTCCAAGCTGCATCCCCAAAGAAAACATTGTTCCAATTATCACTAATCAGAGGCATAAAACCAGGGGAAATTCCTGTGCCAATATCGCTACTACGTCCATCGTATCCCGCATAGCGCAAAGTCTGGGAAAGCATCAGATCTAGGGGACGGTTGCCTGAAATCAGGACAGTGACTGCCCCTGGAGACACAGTATAGTCATTATCCCCATTTTTGGTATAAGTAGTGAATAATCCGGGGGTAACTGCTGTATACTCAGCCAGAATTTGAGCGAGTCTCGTATAGGTAGAAACCCCTTCACTCTTAATATCAATCAAGAGATTTATTGGTGTACCATCAGCATAAACCCCGCCATTATTATTCTGAATAACTAAATTTTGTAAGGGCGTTAGGTAAAGCTCTTGCAAAGTTGGTAAAGTGCTAGGATCGGCCACGGGATCGTGTGCTACTCGCAAATTCTCATTATCATCAGCATAAAGCCAAATATCCGCCTCAACGCTAATAAAACCGTCACTAAGAGCATCAAAGAGTGGATAGGTATGCTCGTAGTCATTGTGGGAATGGGTATTAGGTACGGAGTAGCTAGAAGGCGCAGGAGGGTTAGGATAAGGATAGGATTGGGCGTTTCCTTGAGAAGCGCAACAACCGACCGCAAAAGTGGCGATCGCAAAAGAACGGCTGAGAAGACTCATTCCAGAATAACGCAACATGGTTAATTAACACTCCTCAACAGCTAACTAAGAGAAGTTTAGGGAAGTTACGTTAAATTCTGTCTATGAAATCAAGAAGATTGGTTTAAATGTGTTTATAAATCTACTAAACGGTAGAAGCGAGGAACGACGGATTCATAAGCTTCCATCGCTTTTGCATCCCAAGTATAGATCAGGATTTCTTCATTAAGAATATGACAGTGATGATGGATTAATTCAAGAACCAAAGCGGGATCAGAGTAATCTTTGTTCACAAATAAAATCCCTGATTCTTCTAATTCATCTCTAGAATAAATGCCAATAATGATTCCAGATTTACGATAATAAATAGTATAAGGAATTTGGCTATTTTCCTGCCAATATTGAATCTCTTTTATCATTTGTTTTATAGAGATTTTATTAATTTGTGTTTTTTTTATATCCATTTTATAACTATTTGCCTAATAAATATCAACAAAATAAAGCCATAACCATAACCATAAAAGTTATGATCTTGCCCGTTACCTGTTTTGTATTATATCCATATCATATCTCATTGATCATCATCAGAACGTGACAAATTATCATTGGTAAACTTATCACTGATTGATTTTCAGTTTCTTACAGGGGAATTTAGTGTAATTTTATCTTTGGGTTTCAGGGTGAATTTTATAAACAAGGAAACTCCTCCCAAAATGAGCCAAATCATTAAAGGAAATGGTCTTGGCAGTCTAAAAACATCAATTTTATACATTTATATTTGCCACTATTGACCGTGAGAAATAATCATTTATAAATTAATTTTACTCAAAAAATCGGGACATTTTTAATCATTAAATTGAACTTAATTACCTAAAATATACTGGAAAAAGTCAATTGTTAATAATTCGATAAGATATATTTCTTTTTTACTATTTTGCTCTTGATTTATTTTTTATTATTTGATATATTCTCCATTGAGTCTTGACTTATTTACATCTATTTTGCTGGCCTTCTGATTAACGTTTTAGACTGAATCAGAACGGTATTGTTCCTAATCTGTCAAACCCTTTTTTATGACTTGTCGTTTGGAAAAGCTTAAGAAATTACTTATTTCTTAAATTCTAACGATCTAATTTTAGTGGAGTTTACTTTGTGGACTTTTTTAAGCATTAGCTTAGTCTTTTGGGTTTGGTAAAAACCTAATACTTTTAAACACTTTAAAGCAAAAAATAGAATTCAGATGCCTAACAAAAGAAGCCGAAAAAAGAATGGGCCAAAGTTTCACTGTCCTCAATGTAATCGTCGATTATGGCGAGTAGGTGGACATAAATATTTTATCTTTTACCAAGGAAAATCAGAAATTCAACATGGATTTGGTCTGACCCCTAAAAAAGCCAGTTTTTTAGCCACACAAAATTCTATTTGGGTTGATCGGGATGTTTGGTTAGAAGAATTTTTTTGCGAAGAGCATGGCAAAATCTGGATGCGTTTATCTCGTTCTGAAGAAGGAAAAATCACCACAAGACTCGCTAGACGGGAAGACTGGGAACGCACAACTTCTACTCCCGATCCAGATACACCAAACTGTTCTGTGAGTGAGTTTACTTACCGGATGAGTCGCCGTAGTCATCCTAATCTTATCAATCGGGTTTATGAATAACTTATGGGCTAGGGTTGATCTTGTTAAAGTCTATTTGAAATCCACTCCCGTTACAGAATCAGCTTAACGGAAGTACATTTCAAGAGCCTTAAGGCGCATCTTGCCATTCAGGGGTTAAGGTTCGATAATCAAACTCTTTGACCCCTGGATGACAGATTAGACAACTTTTATGGGTGATGGGTTCTGTAAATTCAACGCGAGGATGAAGGATCTTAAAATATTGGGATTGTTCAATATAGAAAGGTATCGGAGCATCTTTAATAAGGATAGAACGGGAAGAAGTTTTTAGATAATCCCAGATCAGGACTTGACTCAAGCGGATAAAGTTGGGAATGGAAGTTCCATAATGTTTATTCGGCTTTTCTAAAAGTTCTTGCCAGGTTTCTGTGGGTAACACTTCTGGAGGAATGGGAATATGACATCCTGAACAAGTAGAAACATAAAGCTCTTTACCCACTTCAGTACGAGGACGAGACGAAGTCTGGGATTGAGCTAGTAGGATGGGAGATGTTTCTAAGGCTTGGGTAAAACTCCAACCAATACTGACACACCACAGAGCGATCGCCAATGAAATGACGAAAGACAAGAAATTCCCACGTTTCAAAAGAGACATGAACACTAAACTCTATCAAACCCTTCGATTTGTCTTAATTTTCTTGTTGATTATTGTAGCAATCAGATTAAGGGATTTTTTGATTTTGTTTGTTATGGTGTGGAATTGATGCAAATGGTGATGCAGAATTCAAAATTATTGATTGATAGGGCTTGGCGAGGGGCATTGTACAATCAAAGTGGCGACAATAATCATAAAATAAAATACTTAACCCTAAATTCTAAATTATGTCTGATAATTCTTCTCCAAAAATCTTTCAACGAGTGGTGACGATTGTGTCTGGCTTAGCCTTACTCGCTACAATGACTGTTGCTGGCTTTTCCTTTCGACAACCTTCTTCTGAACAACCTATCGACAGTAATAATCCTACCCTAGATGAACAATTACAGTCTATGGTGCAAGGATATGAAACGGTTTTAAAAAGAGAACCCGATAACCCCACGGCCAAACAAGGGTTAGAACAAGCTTTAAAAACTTTAGTGGCGACGCAAATACAAGGGAAAGACTTAGATAAAGCCATCCCACCCATGGAAAAATTGGTCAAATTAGCCCCAGACAATCAAGAATATCAAAGCGTTCTCAAACAGATGAAACAGGCACAGAATCAGGCATCTGCCCCTTCTCCTAACACCAATCAAGCTCCTGCCAATCCCAATCCTACATCAAGCCCCGAGCCTCTCAACCTGAATCTAATCCCGAATTTTGATTCTCTTAATCCCAATCCCGCGCCGAGTCCCGATCCTCTTAATCGTGATCCGGTAACGAATCCCGATCCCCTTAATTTGAATTCTCAGCCTCAGTCTAATCCAAATCTTTAAGGATAGATACTATCGTTATTGGCTGTAAACAAAAAAGCCCGCAACTGCGGACTTTTTAAGCAGAATTGTTAGACAATTATCGGGGTTTAACCACTAAACGGCGATCAGGTTCTTGTCCGCGACTTTCCGTCTCCAAATCTTCTACATCTTGTAAAAATGTATGAATTTGACGACGCTCTGCCGACGAAAGAGAAGTCATTTCGACCTCTTGCCCAGTTTGACGAACTTGTTGAGCCACCTGTTCTGTCCAAGCTTTCAGTTCTTCATAACGCTTCCAACGATAACCATTTAGTTCAATGGTAAATCCCTGTTGTTGAGAATCATCAACACTTAGATTAATTAAGGTATTGGCCAGATACTGGATAGCATCAATTCCTTCTCCTCTTTCCCCAATCAAAATTGCAATTTGTTCAGGGGTAAATTGAGTGTCATCAATAATTAACCAACACTCATCCGATTCCCCAACTTCACTTTTCCGATATTCAATGGTCACTTCGGCTGGCAACCCCATTAAATCCAAGAGGGTTTCCAACCATTGTTTTCCATGATGTTCTTGTTGCTCCATATTGACAACTTTAACCTACACTTAACTGGCAATTTAAGAGGTTTTCTCTTTTTTCTTGGAACGCTTCTCAAAGGGCAGGGCTTCCTTGACTTTTTCGGCTTTTTCTTGCTGTTCTACTAATTTTTGCAAGTTTTCTGGCAAAGGTTCCCGCATCAAAATAACGGTTTGTAGGGTCTGAAAAATATTTGCTACTACAATATACATCAAGACCCCGGCCGGTAAGGGGAAGAACAAAAACATCCCACTAAAAATCACAGGGGTAATCTTATTAACTGCCTGTTGTTGTTGGGCCCCTCCACCGGATGATCCTGACAATTCTTGGTTGATATAAATGCTCAAACCAAAGAATAACACCATGCCCAGGATATCCCAGTTAATGCTGCCATCTTCACCCACGACTCCAACCTGTCCCAAGGCTTTGATAAAGAGGAATCCGGTATTAGCTGCAAGGCCTGGAATGGTGGCTTGAATAGTGGCATCGCCTGGGGCCAAAGCTTCAACCGTGCCATTTTCATTAATTTTCAGTCTTTCTGAACCTTTTGTGACCTGATAGTTGGGATTAATGGCGTTTTCAGGAGTCTGGGCCACTAATTGGGAAAGAGATTGACCTTCAGCCGTTTGAAATTCAACGTTTGTCTTATCCCCTACTCCTAAGGTATTACCTGCGGGTAATAGGGCTGAAATCGGATAGTGAAGGCCGTCAGTGATGTAAATATTACTCGGTTTGGTGGCAAAGGGTTGAGGGATAACCCGTTCAATTTGTTCTTGGGGAAGAATTTGGACATCAACGGTGTAGTTGATATCAGAAAAGGGCGACCCCCGTAATGTCGCAAATAAGGCAAAGAGAATCGGCATTTGCAGCACTAGGGGTAAGCAACCGGCCAAGGGGTTGCCAAACTCTTGCATCAGTTTCCCCATTTCTTCTTGTTGTTTGGCCGGATCATCCTTATAGCGAGTTTGAATTTCTGCCTGTCGCTCTTTCATTAAAGGTTGAGTAATTCGCATTTTTCGCATATTGCGAATTTGCCCCGCACTGAGTGGGTACAAACCCAAGCGAATGACTAGGGTTAAGGCAATAATTGCAAAACCGTAGCTCGGCACAATCCCGTAGAAAAAATCCAGGATTGGCAGCATAATATTTGTGGAAATAAATCCGACACCAAAGTCCATTCGTCTTAATCCAAGTTATTTCCTTTTAGGTTATTATTTATTGTATGATAAAACCCCAATTATTCATTTTTGGCGTTTTTTTATAGTATTTATGTTCTCATTAAAGGGGTTTCTATTTTTCTGGTTTGAATAACTTCTCTGGTTCAATTTCTTCTCCTCTCCACGTTACCAGTAGTAATTTGAACAGTATTTTAAAAAATCTATTTTTAGGTGAACTGAAGAAGGTTGTCCTTAGATTGTGATATAACTATTAAGACCCAGTAACGGGTAATTTTAGCCTTGATTGAGCTATAATTTCTGCTCCTGCATGGCTTCAAGAGTTCTTATGGGCCGGTTTTCCCTTAGTTACTCTGAATTCACACTTTTACTATCATCAGTTTTTCATGACAACATTGCTTACTCAATCTCAACCGTCAGTCTCACCCCAACTGGATGAAAATATTCGGTTGCGAGATATTCTTAATACGTTACCTGCTGAGGTATTTGTTAAAAATCCTCGTAAAGCTTGGTTTAAAGTGGTTCTTACTGTGTCAATGGTAGCATTAGGATGGGCTGCCATCGCCGTTTCTCCTTGGTATTTATTACCCATTGCCTGGGGGTTTACAGGAACTGCCATGACGGGTTTTTTTGTGATTGGTCATGACTGTGGTCATCGTTCCTTTTCTAATAAAACCTGGGTGAATGATTTAGTTGGTCATGCGGTTTTTTTGCCCCTAATTTATCCTTTTCATGGTTGGCGCATTCTCCACAATTATCATCATAAACATACCAATAAACTTGATGTTGATAACGCCTGGGACCCGTTTACTCCAGAATTTTATGAAAGCTTTTCTTCTTTTGAAAAGTGGGGATATCAGAGGTTACGAGGACGGTTTTGGTGGTTTGCTTCTGTAGTTCATTGGGTAAAAATTCACTTTGACTGGACTAAATTTGAAGGCAAAGAACGGGAACAGATTCGTTTTTCTGCTTTAGTGGTAATTATCCCTGCTGTTATTGCTTTTCCCATTGCTTTTGCTACCCTAGGAGTCTGGGGAGTTGTTAAGTTTTGGTTATTGCCTTGGTTAGTGTTTCATTTTTGGATGAGTACCTTTACTTTGGTTCACCATACTATTCCTAGTATTCCCTTTATCAAAGAAGCGGAATGGAATGAGGCGCAAGCACAGTTATGTGGTACAGTCCATTGTGATTATCCCCGTTGGGTGGAAATTCTCTGTCACGATATTAATGTACATATTCCTCATCATATTTCGACAGGAATTCCGAGCTATAATTTACGCATGGCTCATCAAAGTTTAAAAGAAAACTGGGGACAGTATTTGTGTGAACTGCGCTTTTCTTGGCAGTTAATGGATGAGATTACGACTCAATGTCATCTCTATCATCCTGAAACAAAATATCAGAGTTTCAAACAATATTATCAGAGTAAATAACCTTTCTTTTTCATCGGAAATAGAACTTTAAAGTTTGAAGCGATCGCTTGTTTTATTCAGAGGCGATCGCTTTTTTGTCGAGTTTCTAAAATTTCAGGTTGGAAACTAACTAATTAAACTGTATGGAATTTACTTTTTATAGCATCAATAAGTTCGTCAGCAGTAGGCTTAAATTTTGGTTCAGGAATCTTGATACTTTCTGCCCAAAGATAATAAACTTTTTCCAAAGATTCATCATGAACACTCCAAGAAATTTGTTTCTTTTTGGTATTCACTTGAACTAATAACCATTCTTGTTTTTGGGAATCTTTCGGTTGAGTGGCAAAAATGAGGCAAGATTTATCACGATATGCCTCATTATACTCTAAGCTATAGAGTGATCCTTTCCATCCAAAGTCTCCCACTGTTGCCAAATAAATTGCCTGTTCTTCTTGTTCATTTTTGGGAGTGAAAATATAAATTTCTTGAGGAGTTTGATTAGAATAAACTTGAGGACACCAACCAAATTTGTCTAACATAAAGTCCAAAAGTTGATCAAAAGCTTGTGTATCATTTGTCATCAAAGCAACATCCCCATCTTGATCAGGTTGAGTTCTTACCCATTTTATTTGTTCTTTAAATTTATGATTAGCAGCTACCACAAAAGCATTATCAATAACTAATTCATAGTCAACCCCAATGTATCCTTTTTCTAGGAGTTCTTCAATGGTTTTATCCGAAGGAAAAGGATGATTAATTGAGTAATCATAATCAGCAGATGAAATCGGATTATGTGAAGGCTGAGAATTAGGATTATCTGGTTGTTCCATTAATTCTTTAGCACGAGCAATAATTAGCTCTTTTTTGCTCGAAATTCCCCGAATACTATTAATGGGAAATTGTGATTCTTCTCCGTTGGATAACACGAGAGAAAAAATCAAATTATTTTCATCATTAAAATACAATTTGATTAGGGTTTTAGCTTCATCTCCATCAATATTAATCCCACAATAATCAATGGTATCTTTCATTTGTAGGCGATCTCTATCTAAGTCATTACGCTTAAATAGTCGTTTAATGGCATTAAATCCATTAATTTCTATCTGAGTGGTGATAATTTCTTCAAGATTAGAAGGAATTTGTGGCATTTCAGAAGGTGTCTGATTAAACTCTTCTATCTGAATAGTTTTGTGCTTAATTGATTTCATTTCCTGTTGTTTTGATTGACTTAGTTCCTGTTTTAAGCTATCAATTTCATCATGTAATGCCCTCAGTTCTTCTTGATTTTCTTCCCGCGCTAAAGCCATTCCTTGAACTACATAATCGAGATTATAAATATGTAAAAGTGCTTCTCTCATTTCTTCTGCTGAAGCAAAACGATTTTGAGGTAAAACAGATGTTGCTTCTTTTAACCAAGATAACAGAGGAGTAGAAATCATATCCTCTACTTGCGTTAAATCTAATTCATAATTTTCAGTTATTTCAAATTTATGGGGAGGAACACCTGTTGTTAAAAATAACATCGTCATTCCTACGGCATATAAATCACTTTGAAAGAAGGTTTTACCAACTTGTTGTTCAATAGGACAATAGCCAGGAGTCCCGATAATTGTACCTGTTTTTCCTAAATCAGAGGTCGCTACATCTTTAATAATACCAAAGTCAATCAAAACAGGTTTACCGTCTCCTTGACGTAAAATAATATTGTCAGGTTTAATATCCCGATGGATAATTTTTTGCCGATGAACTGTTTCTAAAACTTCTAGTAAAGATAGCATAAGCTCAATAGCCCGTTTATCTGCCATAACATACCCTTGTTTAAGATATTTAAGAAGTTCATCCATTAAAGTATTACCTTGGATAAATTCTTGAATTAAATAAAAATTGCCTTCAAAATCAAAGAAATCAATTAAAGAGGGTATTTGTCCATGAGAAACCCCTAATAGTTGTAGGACCTGTGCTTCTTTTTTAAATCTTTCTAACAAGTCTAAATTTCTGGATTCATCTTCTCCCAATTTTTGAAGTTTAGCAACATAAATAACAGGCACTGCTGTCATTAAACTCCTGACTAAAAATGTTGCACCAAATCCTCCTTCTCCTAAGATCTTGGTGACTTCATACTTATTCGCTAAGCGATAACCTGGCTGAATATCTTTAATGTTTTTTCTAAGTTTATTAGCATCAATCGCTGCCTGATCATCTTGGCTATCTTCTGAAAACAAATTGAAAATTTTATTCAACATTTTTGGGTTCCTCTTGAGTCATTTTTATGGATAAGTTAAGGGATGAAAAAAAAGGCGATAGTCTGACACTCCTCAATAACCTTGTTAACGGCACAGCTATCTAATAATGAGTATTCCCAAAACTCTGCAAAAACTAACAACCTGCATTCCGTGACTAAGATTGATAAAATTTTCATGAAGTTGATAGGCGATCGCTAAACCTTCCCCCATAAATGGGAATACTAAACCTAGCGCAAGAAATCAAGTAATAGGAAATAACTATGTTAGCGAGGGTTTGGAGTGCTTCATTAGTAGGCATTGATGCGGTAAAGGTTGGGGTAGAAGTTGATGTTTCCGGGGGACTTCCTGCCATCACAATTGTTGGTCTTCCTGATACTGCTGTACAAGAATCTAGGGAAAGAGTGAAAGCAGCCCTAAAAAATTCAGGTTTTGCCTTTCCCGTGCGTAAAATAATTATTAATTTAGCCCCTGCCGATTTGCGTAAAGAAGGCCCCTATTTTGACTTACCAATTAGTGTGGGAATATTAGCCGCCTCAGAACAAATTGATGCCCATTTATTGGGGGATTATCTATTTTTAGGGGAATTATCCCTTGATGGCAGTTTGCGCCCCGTTGCTGGCGTTTTACCCATCGCTGCTGCCGCCCAAAGCCTGGGAATCACAGGGTTAGTGGTTCCCGCCGATAATGCCCAAGAAGCCTCTGTGGTCAAAAATTTAGCGGTTTACGGCTTCAAACACCTCTCAGATGTCGCTGACTTCCTCTGTCAACCCCAAAACCATCAACCTGTAACCTTTCAACCTACCCAAAATGTTGAGCGATCGCCTGTTTCCTGTCTCGACTTAAAAGATGTCAAAGGCCAAACCCACGCCCGTCGCGCCTTAGAAATAGCGGCCGCAGGAGGACACAATTTAATTTTACTGATATGTTGGGTTATAATTTGTTGTCCCTCTGGTTCTTCTTTGATTTTCTCAAGTAAATCTTGCGCTAATTGAATAATATCAGGATCATCATTCACCTTAGCTATTTCCACTTCTTCTTGCAGCGTAGTTTTGCGACCCTCAGACTCAGGCTTTTTTTCCAATTTATCAACAGCATCAATCAAATCGCTTCCTGAACCAAATTTCTTCTTTAAAGCCGATTTTAGAGCATTATAACTATCTTTGATAGCATCTTTACTCAAACCAGCTAGACCCGCCAAGATTGCTGTTGTAATGGTATCCATCTAAATTTCCTAGAGAATTGTTAATGGTTATCTGCTTCATTTCAATTTTACTCAATTCCGGCTGTTTTTAAGATTAAGCTGAGTTTTGACTATTACTAGAAAATTGATGCTATATTTGATGTCATAATCATCATCAAGTAGGCATCCAATGATGACAAAACCGATAACTCGTACTACTTTGAGCTTACCTACCATTCTTTTAGCGGCTACTGATCGAGCAGTAAAGCAAGGAAAAGCCAAAAGTCGCAATGAACTAATTACACAAGCAATACAGCATGAACTTGAAGCCCTACAAAGGGCAGAAATTGACGCAGAATTAGCGGAAATGGCACAAGATCCCGACTATCAGACAGAAGTATTAAGAATGGATGCTGAATTTTCGTCTGCGAGTTGGGAGGCTTTGGAGTTAGGGGAATCTCAAGAATGAAACGGGGAGAAGTTTATGATGCTCGTCTTGATCCCGTTGAAGGTTCTGAGCAAGGCGGAAACCGTCCAGTTATTATTGTTAGTCGAGATGCAATTAATGCTTATAGTCCAGTCGTTTTAGTTGTTCCTTGCACAACTTATCAATCCCAAAAGCGAATTTATTCAACTCAAGTATTAATTCAAAGCCCAAGCGGGGGACTAACTAAAGATTCTATCGCTATGGCTGATCAAATGAGAGTATTATCTAAAACTCGCTTATTACGCTTACGAGGTCAACTTTCTGAGCCACAAATACAAGAGTTAAATCGAGCATTATTAATGGCTTTAGACTTGCCTGGGCAATTTGAAAATTTTTCAACCTAACTATTTATGAAATTAATTTAATGAGACAGTAAATTATTTACAGTTTACGGGCATACTAAACCTAACCGAACTATTTAAGGAACTCAAAAAATGTTAGCTAGGGTTTGGAGTGCTTCATTAGTGGGCATTGACGCGCTTAAAGTTGGGGTAGAAGTTGATGTTTCAGGGGGACTTCCTGCAATTACAATTGTGGGACTTCCTGATACTGCGGTACAAGAATCTAGGGAAAGAGTGAAAGCAGCCTTAAAAAATTCAGGTTTTGCCTTTCCCGTGCGTAAAATTATTATTAATTTAGCCCCCGCCGATTTGCGTAAAGAAGGCCCCTATTTTGACTTACCTATCAGTGTGGGAATATTAGCCGCCTCAGAACAAATTGATGCCCATTTATTGGGGGATTATCTATTTTTAGGGGAATTATCCCTTGATGGCAGTTTGCGCCCCGTTGCTGGCGTTTTACCCATCGCTGCTGCCGCCCAAAGCCTGGGAATCACAGGGTTAGTGGTTCCCGCCGATAACGCCCAAGAAGCAGCAGTGGTTAAAAATTTAGCGGTTTACGGCTTCAAACACCTCTCAGATGTCGCTGACTTCCTCTGTCAACCCCAAAACCATCAACCTGTAACCTTTCAACCCGCCCCAAATATTGAGCGATCGCCTGTTTCCTGTCTCGACTTAAAAGATGTCAAAGGCCAAACCCACGCCCGTCGCGCTTTAGAAATAGCAGCCGCAGGAGGACACAATTTAATTTTTGTTGGCCCCCCAGGTAGCGGTAAAACCATGTTAGCCAAGCGTTTACCTGGCATTTTACCGCCCTTATCCTTCTCAGAAGCTTTAGAAGTCTCCCAAATTCACTCAGTCGCCGGATTACTCAAAAATAGGGGTTCTCTGATCCAAGATCGCCCCTTTCGCAGTCCCCACCATTCCGCATCTGGGCCTAGTTTGGTTGGGGGTGGCAGTTTTCCTCGCCCTGGTGAAATCTCTTTATCTCATCATGGCATCTTATTTTTAGATGAATTAACCGAATTTAAGCGCAATGTTTTAGAATTCTTGCGCCAACCCTTAGAAGATGGCTATGTCTCCATTTCTCGCACCCGCCAGTCTGTTACCTTTCCGGCTCAATTTACCCTGATCGCAAGTACGAATCCCTGTCCCTGTGGTTATTTTGGCGATCCAATTCAAGCTTGCACCTGTTCCCCCCGTCAACGAGAACAATATTGGGCCAAATTATCAGGGCCATTAATGGATAGAATTGACCTGCAAGTGGCGGTAAATCGCCTCAAACCCGAAGAAATGACCAGACAAGGAACGGGAGAAGATTCTAAAACCATCAGGGAACGGGTAAAACTGGCCCGCGATCGCGCTCAAAATCGCTTTAAAGAAGACAAATCTGTGTCTTGTAATGCTCAAATGCAAACCATCCATTTACGCAATTTTTGTCAATTAGATGAGGGGAGTCGTAACTTATTAGAAGGGGCAATTCGTAAGTTAGGATTATCAGCAAGGGCGATGGATCGAATTTTAAAAGTATCTCGTACTATTGCTGATTTAGCTGAGGATGAGATATTAAAAAGTTATCATGTCGCCGAGGCAATTCAATATAGAACTATTGATCGAATGCAGTGATTAATGTTAAAACATTAGGATACGGAATAAATCATGCAATGGAAAAGAGGATGGAAACTGCTAAAAACTATCATCAATATTTAATTGAATCTTTAAAAAATCCAGCAGAAGCAGCAGCCTATCTTTGGGCAATTTTACAAGAAGAAAACCATAACTCCAACTATTAAAAGTTGCTTTAGAGAACATTTGATCGAATGCAGTGATTAATCTCAAGAAAGGAGAACAAGAAAAGTCGTTATGGTTAAGCTTAAAAAGGAAAGTGATCCGAAACTTTAAAGACGAAGAAACTCAAAAAATCTTTGAACGTCAGCGAGCCAAAAAATTGCCATCAGAGATTCAACAAATAGCATTACGCAAATTAAGGATGCTAAATAGGGCGCAAACAATTCAGGATCTCAGAATTCCGCCCGCTAATCGGCTAGAAAAACCAAGTGGTGATAGGAAAGGACAATATAGCATCAGAATTAATAATCAATGGCGAATTTGCTTTGAATGGCAAGAAAATGATGCCCTAAATGTAGAAATTGTTGATTATCATTGAGGTAACAAAATGAATGCCGATAAACTAACTCCCATCCATCCAGGAGAAGTGCTTTTAGAAGAATTTCTAAAACCGATGAATCTCAGCGAAAATCAAATCGCTTTAGCCATGAAAATTCCGACCAGTCGTATTAATGAAATTATTCAAGGAAAACGTAGAATTACAGCAGATACAGCCCTAAGACTCGCCCGTTATTTTAATATGTCACCCCAGTTTTGGTTAGGTCTACAAATGGATTATGATCTAGACATTACAGAAGACGAAATTGGTGAACAAATTGCTCAAGAAGTTCTAACTTTAGTAATTTCTAAAATCTGAGATATAAAACATAAAATATAAACAAAAAAAGCGATTAAACTTTTTTTGTAAGATGAAATCAAATGGTTAACTTCCCAGGGTTAAATCGATCTCAATCTTCTCATTTTATTCTTTATAAAGCTCCTGTAATTTTTTGCTCACAAGTTCTTTAGTCATATTTATAGCTTCGTAAATTAAAGTGATTGCATCTTTCTCCCATGTAGGATCTGAGTTGTTAATTTTATCTATCTTGTAAATAGCAATATGCTAGAAATATTGCTATAATACAACGGGAAAAATTATTTTTCATGAATATGAATCAATCATTAACAATTATAGTTATCGGTGGGGGTGCTGCTGGTTTTTTTGGAGCGATAACTTGCGCTAATACCTATCCTAATACACAGGTTATTTTATTAGAAGCAGGCCGTCAACCTTTAGCCAAAGTTCGTATCTCTGGAGGGGGTAGATGTAATGTTACTCACCACTGTTTTGATCCGGTACAATTAATTAACTATTATCCCAGAGGAAGTAAGGCATTAAGAGGGGCATTTACCCGCTTTCAACCTAGGGATACAGTTGCTTGGTTTGAGTCTCAAGGGGTTAAGTTAAAAACTGAATCTGATGGGCGAATGTTTCCCATCACAGATAATTCAGAAACCATTGTTAATTGTTTAATTAATGCTGCCTTAAATGCCGGGGTTAAATTACGCACTCAAACCCCTGTTAAATCTGTTAAAAAAATTGATAATGGGTTTGAAATAGAATTAAAAACTGGAGAGATTTTATCAGGCGATCGCCTTTTAATTGCTACCGGAAGTAACCCATTAGGCTATCGTTGGGCCACAGATTTAGGTCATACCATTGAACCGCCTATTCCTTCTCTATTTACCTTTAATATTAATGATCCACGCTTACAAGGTTTAGCCGGAGTTAGTGTAGAAAATGCTGCGGTTTGTCTCTTAAATTCAGGTAAAAAACCTTTACAACAAATTGGGCCAGTTTTAATAACCCATTGGGGTTTAAGTGGCCCAGCTATTTTGAAATTATCGGCATTTGGAGCTAGAATATTACACGATAATGCCTATCAAATGTCCCTATCTATTAATTGGGTTTATCCCCGAAACTCTGAAGAAATTAAACAAATTTTATTAAGAAGCAAATCTCAATTTACCCGTAAATTAATTACTAATTTATGTCCTTTGGAACTCCCTAAAAGACTCTGGCAAAAACTCATTAACTATTCAAACATAAATGAATCTAAAAAATGGACTGAATTATCTCAAAAAGAAATTAATCAATTAACCCAGGAACTAACCCAAGGACAATATAAAATCAAAGGAAAAGGAGTATTTAAAGAAGAATTTGTTACCTGTGGCGGTATTAATTTAAAAGAAATTGATTTTAAAACAATGGAAAGCAAACCCTGTCCTAATTTATACTTTGCTGGCGAAATTTTAGACATTGATGGAGTCACCGGAGGCTTTAATTTTCAAAGTGCCTGGACAACTTCTTGGTTAGCAGGAAAAGCAATAGGAAAACATTAAATTAAGTAGGGGTCAATGGCCGTTGACCCCTACCATGAGGGCTTAGTTAACAATATTAATAATCATTACTATTATTCTTAACACGCCAGCCATAAGTTGCATTAAGATGACGAATATAAGGATTAGAATTAATCGCTTGATCAATCATATAAGCTGAGCCTGTTAATACTAAAATATCATCTTGTTCTAACCTTTTTAATTCTTGTTGATAGGCTTTTTCTGGATTATTTTCTACCAAAACATCAGGAAAATCCAGCCTTAATTGCTCTGCCAAACTTTCTGGATCTTGACCAGCATAAGAAGCCCCCGTGATCACAATTCTTTTAGCTAGTTTAAGAATAGATTCAAAGACTTGACGCACATCTCTACTGCGTGTTAAACCAAGCAAAAAACAAAACTTTTGATTAGGATAAGTATAACTTAATTCCTCCGCTAAACGAGTAATTTTATCGGGATTATGTGCCACATCAACAATCACATTCGGAGCTACATTAGCAAATCGGCCCGGTAATTTAGACACCATAAATTCCAGTAAATGAGGAAGAGTAAGCTCTGGATGAAAATAACGAATTACTTGACTCGCCAGGGCTAAATTCCGTAACTTAAATTCAGGGGCATTTGGTTGAAGTTCTCGCATTTTTTCCACTGCCTTTTGGTCTATTTGTATCACATTTGCGCCTTCTGCTTCTGCGGTTTTCACCACATAGGGCAAAGCAGCATCCATTTCCGCCGTAAAAAAAGGAACCCCAGGACGAGCAATACCCGCTTTATCCATGGCCCTCTGCCATAATTCCGTTCCCAAGGACTGAGGATGATCGTTCCCCACATTTGTCAACACACAAGCGACCATATCCAAGGCCATCAAAGGAGTATAGCGTCCCCCACATCCCACTTCCATCATGCCCCATTTAACGTCATACTGTTCAAATAGGTGCAGAGTCATCAAAATACCTGTTTCGGCAAAGCTTAGGGAAGTCTGTTCATACCCTTCCTTTAAAAATTGTCCATAAAGCTCTTGAATCTTCCTATAAGCTGCCACAATATCATCATGAGTAACCTGTTGACCATTAATGTGAAATCGTTCTGCATAGTCAAAAACATGGGGGCCAGTCCAAGACCCGCTACGACTAACAGACTTGAAACCTTGTTCTAAATAATAGGCAACTGACCCTTTGCCATTGGTTCCGGTAATTTCAATTAGTTGGGTAGGATGTCCTTTGGGCCAAAAATACTTAATTATCTCTCGAAAAAAGGCAATCCGTTGCTTTTTTTGGGTCGTCCAATGGCTATGGTAAATTTCATCAAGGGTAACGAGGTAACGGGGGTCAAATTTATCTATGTCTTGAGCCATTAAGCATCTATAAGGGTAAAGTCACTGTAAATATTGTCCCTTCTTTTAACACACTTTCTACTTTAATTTGCCCCTGATGATTTTCTACAATTGCCTTAGCGATCGCTAACCCTAACCCTGACCCCCCAGAACTTTTACGGGAAGGATCAACTCGATAAAAGCGATCAAATAAATGAGGTAATGCTGCTTCGAGAACTCCTTGTCCTGTATCTTTGACCTTAACTTGTAACTGCAATAAGCGATCACGTCTAATTCTTTGTAATTCTATCTCGACCGAGGCTTCTTTTAAGGCTATTTCTGGCCCATTTTCCTCAGAAAAACTATGTTCTAAGGCATTACTAATTAAATTGGTAAACAACCGCGCTAATTGATCCCAATCTCCTTGTAATGTAAAATTATCTTCAGAATTATTCTCAGGTTCCACAATATGTAAGGATAAAAAAATTCCTTTTTGTTCGGCAAAAGTTCTTTGCTCTTCTATCACTTCAATTAATAAAGCATCTAAGGGAACATCTTGTTCACGAATCTGTAAAATCCCACTATCAGAACGGGCTAAAAATAATAAATCATTGACCAAATTTCCTAACCGTTGGGTCAATCTTTCAACTACTTTTAACTGTCGTTGTTGGAGTTGAGGATCGGCTTCAGGATAGGCTAAAGCCATTTGTACATTGGTTTGAATTGTCGCAATAGGATTTCTTAATTCATGGGAAGCATCTGCTGTAAATTGTTTTAAACTTTGATAAGAATCTCGAATCGGTTTAATGGCTATTCCTGATAATAACCAGCCAATAAATCCTACAATAATAATGGTAATAATTGTACCAATAGCTAGATCAATACTCAATTGACGAATCGGTTTTGTAACTTCAAACCAAGGATGACTAACCCGTAAATATCCTAAAACATAGCGATCAAAATTAATCCTTTGAGTTACCTGTCTTAAAATGCGATCGCCACCCAGATGCACTGTTTCTGCCCGTCGGTTAAGATGAATAGGGATCAACGGTGGCTCCACAAAGGTAGACCAAAGTAATTCCCCTTGAGGGTTAAACCATTCAAGATCAATGTGATCGTCTTCTACCCCCTCGGTATTGTCCCGAAAACTCGCTTCTACATTCACTTTATAGCGTCCCTCAGTCAAGGAAACCGATTCAATGACCAAAGAACGGTTGACTACTTCTACCACGTGCTTAAGGGTATCATCAACCCGTTCTACTAGGGTACTGCGAACATAAAAAAACACCCCTGTAGCAAAGAGAAGGAGCAAAATAGCCGTTACCGCAGTGTACCATAGGGCTAAACGACGGCGCGTGGCTTGAAACATAGGGGAATTATCAAAGGGGATTATCTCATCTTAACTTGTTTTAAACAAGATAAATCGACTTTGCCAAAATGGACACTAAACGCTAACTGAAGATTTTCTAAGGATTTAACTAACCAAGGAACCCCTTCTTTCGCAAAAGATTCATAGTGATTAAATAGGATCGAAAAGCGTTTTTCTAAATAGGGCTTTACCTTATTACAGATTAGAATAACTTTGAGCAATACTCCCATAGTTTGAGTAACCCCTAAATTAGAAATCATATCCACAAAAACGTAGTGTTCCGGTTGTTTAGAACTTTCTACCACAAAGAAATTCAACAACTGACTTGAGGTGCGTAACATGAGAAACTCGCTGGGTTTCTGTTGATTACATTCCGGTAAAGTGTTTTGTAAAATTTGATAGAGTTTTTTGTTAAATTGACCTTTCGTATAGTTCGAGTCCAAAGAACTGAGAATATATTCATATAAGTCGTCTTTATAGCGTCCAAAACTTTGAGTATGAACAGTATTACTTAAAAAGTTTTGTGACATACTTTTATAGGTATAACTGCCATCCACTGTGCCAACAAAGTGCTTTAGAGCTTGGTTTAACTCTTTATCTTTTAAGAGGGTAGGATTTTTGACAGGACGAATAATCCGCCCTTCCTCTTGAGATAATTGAGGAGTATGGGCCATTTGCGCTAGTCGAACTTTATAGGTGACATAGCGAGATAAATTGACCTCAAAACGCCGTTCCGTTTGAGATTTGATTTGTCTAACGGTTTGTTGGTGTTCTTGACTGCTGTCGTCTCCCAGTAAACAATGATTATAGAGGTAGGGATAGCGATGAATCAAATTGCCAATGGAGTTAGCATTTTGGGGGTTTTGCTTGCTATCAATTACCCGTGCTAGTCGTTGTAATTTGACATATTGATCGGACTGAGTAAAGTTTTTGACCAGATAGCGAACCCGATTAGCCGTGTTATTATAGCCACTACGAGGCGGGGCTAAATTCTCAAATAGAGCAATTAACTCAGGAATCGCAACTTGAGACTGGGGCTGCATCTGCCAACAGTTAATCAAAATGTGGCAACAACGGTTAAAAAAGTAGTTGAATTGATGTTCAATGTTCTTGCGCTTGGCAATGGCTTCTAAAGCAGCATACAATTGTGCTTCTCGAAAACCTCTAGCCTCAACAAATAAGTGGCGGAAGTCTTCAATCAACTGAGGAGGAGAATCGGTTCGTACGTGCTGTAATAAGTAGTCGTAGAGAACTTGTTCTTCTAATGAGACTTGTTGTCGAGTGTAACTTTGGGATAGATTGTTCATGGCCGTCAGCCCTTCTCAATTGATTAAATTCAACCTGGGGCTGTAAAATTCCGTTTATATTAGGAGTGAATTTATTGCCCAGTTTTTTGATGATGCTAGAAGTGTCTCAAACATTTTTAGCCGATTGGTCCAGATTAACATTGGATTTTCTATCACTCAAGATTATCACAATCTGGGGAGTCTTTATTAAGGACATTTCTCCAGGAAAAATTGTTGATCACCTCTCAGCTAACTCCTCTGAATGCGAGTTCAAAATCAGACATGGTCTGTTAATACTTATTGATCGATAATGACATTCCTTAAAGTAACGGAAAAGAACACAAATTGTATGTGATCTTAATCACTGTTTTCTATCTTTTTTTCCTCAGTAAATTCTTGACCTTTTCATCCGTGATCCTGCCATGTTAAAGCAAATGAATCTCAGTGAAATCTGCAATGCTATTGATCAATGCTTACAAGAATCATCTCTGGAGTTACCAAATCAAAACATTAATGGAATCAATACCGATAGTCGTGAAATTAAACCAGGAGAAGTCTTTTTGGCTTTGAGAGGGGAGAAATTTGATGGACATTTATTTGTAGAAACAGCCATTGAGAAAGGCGCAGTTGCTGTCATTGTTGATCGGGTTGTGACCGTAAATTCTGTTAAGAAAATCCCCCAAATCATTGTTAAAGATACATTAATTGCTTATCAAAAAATTGCTAACGCTTGGCGAAATAAATTTACAATTCCTATCATTGGCATCACGGGATCAGTGGGCAAAACGACTACTAAAGAGTTGATTTCGGCTGTTTTGGGCGTTTATGGAAGAGTTCATAAAACACAGGCAAATTATAATAACGAAATTGGGGTTCCCAAAACCCTCTTAGAATTGACAGCTAACCATGATTATGCCGTCATTGAAATGGCGATGCGGGCCTCTGGAGAAATTGCCTTACTCACTCAAATTGCCCGTCCCACCCTCGGAGTCATTACCAATGTGGGAACGGCCCATATTGGGAGACTGGGATCAGAACAGGCGATCGCTGAGGCAAAATGTGAATTATTAGCTGAAATGGCTGAAGATGAGGTCGTTATCCTTAACCATGATAACGAGCGTTTAATCAAAACGGCAGCAACAAGGTGGCAAGGTAAAACTATCACCTATGGGTTGGAAGGGGGTGAGATTACAGGAGAATTGCTAGATAATCAAAGATTACGGGTGCAAGGCCAAGATTTTCCTTTACCCTTACCAGGCCGTCACAATGCCTTAAATTATTTAGCTGCTTTAGCGGTGGCGAGGCAATTAAACTTAGATTGGACTCCCCTGACTCAAGGGGTTTCTGTCGAACTCCCCAAAGGGCGATCGCAACAATATCAATTACCCCATGATATCTTGCTCTTAGATGAAACCTATAATGCGGGGTTTGAGTCCATGAAAGCCGCCCTACACCTTTTAAAAGATACCCCAGGGCAGCGATATATTGCCGTTTTGGGAACGATGAAGGAATTAGGAGACAAGTCCCCTCAATTGCACCGCCAAGTGGGGGAAACGGCTCAAAATTTAGGAATTGATCGTCTTTATATTTTGGTGGATGATCCAGAAGCTAAAGCCATAGCTGAGGGAGTCACAGATAGAATCGTAGAATGTATCCCGACTCAGGAAGATTTGGTACAACGGTTAATTGAAGTGATTAAACCAGGCGATCGCCTTTTATTTAAAGCCTCAAATTCCGTCGGGTTAAACCGGGTGGTGGAAAAACTACGTCAACAACTGGGTTAATTTAATAGTTGAATTATGATTTCTAATAAAAACAAATGAACTATAGTAAAGAGAAACAAATCGCCATCGCTGCTGTCACCGCAGCGGCCCAACTTTGTCAACGAGTGCAAGGGGAGAAGGGCCCCCAAACCTTGAATAAAGCGGATACCAGTCCGGTGACGGTGGCAGATTTTGGGGCGCAAGCGGTGATCTGTCAAGCTTTAGCAGAGTTTTTTCCCGATGATCCTGTGATTGGGGAAGAAGATGCGGCAATGTTAGGACAACCAGAATTAGTCGGGGTAAGGACTCAGATTATTCAGCAAGTTCAAGAGATTTTGCCCACTGCCTCCCTCCAAAATGTGATTGACTGGATTAATCACGGCAATGGGAGAGTGGCCCCGCGTTATTGGACACTAGATCCGATTGATGGCACAAAAGGGTTTATTCGGGGGGATCAATATGCGATCGCCTTAGCTTTAGTTGAGGAAGGGCAGCTTAAATTAGGGATTTTGGCTTGTCCCGCTTTTCCCCTAGAAAATGGCACAACAGGACTGATATTTTTGGCAATTCGGGGCCAAGGATCTGTAGAAATTCCTCTCAAGGGAGGAACTCCCAAAGCCATCAAAGTTGATAATTCTGCCAATTTTGCCGAATTATGTCGGATTGAAAGTGTAGAGTCTGTGCATAGCGATCGCGCTTTCCAAACGGCGTTAGATCAAAGTTTAGGGTTAAAATCCCCCGCGAAACAGATGGATTCTTTGGCCAAATATGGGGCGATCGCTAGGGGTGATGCTCATCTTTATACAAGAATTCCTTTACCTCAATTTAAAGACAAAAAAGAGAATATTTGGGATCATGGCCCAGGGGTAATTATTGTCGAAGAAGCTGGGGGTATTGTCACCGATTTAGATGGGAAATGTTTGGATTTTTCCGTGGGAGCAAAACTCAGTAATAATCGGGGAATTTTAACTACCAATGGGACAATTCATCAACAGGTATTAGAAGCGATTAAAAAACAGGATTATAAGTAATCAGAGATTTACAAATTTATCTACAATGTATGGTATCTAGATTTGTTCTAAACACCCATAGGCTTAGAACAAAAACCAGCGATCGCAATCGCTGGATACCCAAATTAAAATATTGTTGTTGTTCTTTGGGGAAATCTTGTGGCGCGTTCCCAATCGCTAACCATTTTGACTCCTATAACTGAATTGTAACATCAGACACGAACTTTTGTAAATAAAATTTAAAAATTTTGTTTTAACCTTGATTTTTTAGGTATAATTGTATCTTATGTGGCTTTCCCCAGAGGACTCGTTCTCGCTTATAGATCACCATCCCTGGTTTTGCTCCTTTGGGTTTATAGACGTATTTGGGTTCGGTATAGACGACGGGGACTTGTTCGCTTTGACGGGCCCGACTGTAATAAGCAGCCCAATCTGCGGCACAATGTAAATCAGCTTCATCAGGTTTTGCCCCAGGTTCTAAGCGCAACAATACATGACTTCCGGCACTTTCTTGGGTATGAAACCACAGATCATAGTCCCCTGCTGTCCGAAAAGTCAAGCGATCATTTTGTCGATTATTCCGACCGATCCACACTTCAAAACCTGATGGTGTTTTATGCTGATAGGGTTGGGATTCATCAGTTATATTAGGACTTCGTTGTGCAGAAGTCAAATAGTTTTGTTGAATTAATTCATCTCGTATTTCTTCCAGGGTTTGTAAGTCTTCAGATGATTGATATTTGTCTAATTGATGCAAACTAGCTTCGACTTGTTCTAAGTAATTAATTTCTGATTTCACTTCTTCTAATAAGGGTTCTACTGCTGTTTTTGCTCGCTTTAATTTTTGATGTTGTTTGTATAAGTATTGGGCATTTTGTACCCCATTTTTTTCAGGATTTAGGAAAATTTTTACGGGTTCTCCCGTTTCAAAATCATTGAGAATAATTGATTTCATTCCCGGTTCCCATTGATGCAGATGGGCCATTACTAAATCAGCTTCTTTACGGTATTTATCGGCTTCAGCAGACTGGTTAAGACGTTGTTTAAATGTGTTGGCTTTTAAGTAAAGTTTTTTAAGTAAAGCAATTAGTTTTTGTAAGAGTTGATGGCGAAGTTGTTTAAAGTTTTCTTGATTAAGTTGTCCAGTATAATAATGATTAATAAGGGTTTGTAAGTCTGTTTCTGGTTTAATAATTCCCCATCCCAACACTGTATAACCTGTTTCTGTATAACCAGGTTTAAATTCTTTTCTATCTAATATTTTTAACCAAGTTTGCCATAATACAAATAATTTATCCCAATTTTCTTGAGTTAATATTACTGTTGATTGTTGTAGCTCTAAATTAGCTTCTTGGATCATTAGACGGGCGACAGAAGGGCTTAATCCTCGATAGCTATTTAATAATTGTTTTTGTAATTCTCCAGGGACTAAACTAACCCTTTCTTGCCATCTTTGTTGAGATTCTTCTAACTTAGGTAAGGTTCCTGTTAAGGCGGGAGGTAGTTCATATCTTTGCCCTGTTTGTACGGTTCTAACACTTGATTGATTTTGATTTACTTGATGAGCAACGGTCACAATTTGTTGGTTAGCATCGGTGAGAATTACATTACTATATTTGCCCATAATTTCAATAAAAAGATGCCAAATAATGGGATCACCTGGTCGTTTAGAAAATTGCAGATCTACCACTCTTTCCCAAGGGGAAATCATCTCTAAAGCAATGAGAGCATATCCATTCAGTTGATGACGTAATTGATCGCTAAACGTAAAGGTATCAGGGGTTTTTGGTGGGGGATTACCCATACATAATCTTGCCCCTTGAGGATGCCAAGAAATAGTTAACCAAGCCCGTTTTTTTAGGGTACGAAGTGCTAGAAAAATTGTATGGCGATCGCGTTGATAAACTTGTTCAATACGGGCAGGTATCCAATGGGTTTGGATGTCATAACAAAGGGCAGTTAGGGTCGTAACATCAACAGGCTGCATAATGATTTGGGGAAAAAATATTTATCTAAGTAATTAGCATTAAACTATTAGATAGTATACTAAATAAGTATATTACTTTACACGGCTCAATTAAAAACTTTAGATAAATTTATGTTTTGTCAATCAAGTCAAGAAAATATTCTTACCTCTTTTGAGCTTTTGCGTTATAATCTAGCCACAACCATTAAATTAGTCAAAAATAAGATAATCTTTGATTCATGAAGCCTATCCAAGTCTCTGAAATTGAATATGTTGATGTTATCATTGTTGGTGGTGGTATTGCTGGGGTTGCCATTGCTGAATTCCTTGCTCGTCATAGTAATTTATCGATTAAAGTATTAGAAAAAAATTGTCAATTAGGCACGTTAGCATCAGGTAAATTAGAGGGTTGGTATCATACAGGTGCGTTATATTCAGGACAGGATGATGCTCAAACTTTTATTAATTGTGTGAATGGCGTTGAGGATTTAATTAACCTCTATAGTCCTTATTTTTCTGAGCAATGTAATATAAACTTAACCGAAAAAACAACTGATTTTTTTACCCCTAAAACGATTCCTAATCCTGATGGATGGTTTAATGATAATCCAGTATATTTAATTCATCCTCAAGCAGATGCCCCAGAAATTCGGTCTTCTCGCTTAAAAAGTGATGCTGTACAAATCAATATTCAACGAAATAGAGTGTTAGGAAGATTAGAAGTTGCCTATGGAGATCAACATAATTGGTTAGTCAATGGTAAATGTTTAGCCCCAACTTATGCCCAAGTTGAAAACCATGAAAGCTTAAATTTTTCCTTGGCATCGGCCACAGAAACTCTTCAAAAATTATGTTATCAATTTGATTCATCTTATGGAGTAAAACCTGCTAATTATGATCTCATTAAAACCTTAGATTGTTCCATGAATACAAGCCGTATTTTACGAGATTTAGTATCAAGTGCCTTGAGTCATGGGGTAACATTTGAAACCGGAATAACCATTAATAAATTATTGATGGATAATTATGGTCCTATTCGACTTAAAAGTTTATTATGTCAGACCAAAAATGGAAAAGCAAAACGATTAAAAGCCAAGTTGTTTATCTTTGCTGTTGGGGAAGGGTTTGAACCTTTTTTAAAGGATTTACAAGTAAGGGCAAAATTAAAGCGGAGTCGCAGCGCGATGGTGGTTGCTTATCCGGCTTTAGTTAATACTAATTTTGTCAGAATGTCAACTAAAAATCGCTTTCATTTTAATCACTTTATGCAACAACGGGAGTTAGGAGACGAAACATATATTTACTCTTTATTAGCGGATTCTGGTTATGCTAATGATGATAGTAATGATGGGGTTGATATTGAACCCATTTTAGAGTCAGCAGAGCGTTATTTTGGTAAAGATAAGTTATATAGTCGTCAACTTTATAGTTATGAATGCGTGAAAACTGAATTTATTAGTGAAGAGGAACAAAAAAGACGTTATAGTTATTGGATTGAGTCAAATTCTGACAGTAATTATTTATGTGTTTTACCGGGTAAATTTTCTTTCTTTCCGACGGTAGCCTATCAAGCGTATCAACGAATTAAAACCTTGTTAGATTTTGAAGAAACTCAGCCTAAATCATCTTTTAAATCTGATGTAAATATTGATAATCAAGCTAATAAATTAGTGGCTGAATCTTATCCTATGCAAATTTTTCTAGCTAATTAATTTAAGTTCCTTGGTAGCAAATTTATGGCTTGGCAATTAAAGTATTCTAAACAAGCACAAAAAGACTCTATCAAAATCGCTTCAACTGGACTAATACCAAATCCGGTTATCAAAATAGATTAACGTAGAGACGTTGCAAGCAACGTCTCTACTGGGTTTTGTTGGTTTTAATAACTCTACTTTTTAAAGCGGAATGTGGGATAAGTGAACACATTATGGGAAATCATAATTGACTGTAGGGAAAATTCATGAATTTTCCCTACAGATTAACGTTATTAGCT
Source organism: Crocosphaera sp. UHCC 0190 (assembly GCF_034932065.1). Classification (NCBI taxonomy): domain Bacteria; kingdom Bacillati; phylum Cyanobacteriota; class Cyanophyceae; order Chroococcales; family Aphanothecaceae; genus Crocosphaera; species Crocosphaera sp. UHCC 0190. The sequence goes on along the minus strand of NZ_JAYGHP010000007.1, from coordinate 121,340 downwards.
TTGTTTTTTATTCTTCTTAGCTAACTTGCGTTTAAAGGATGCACCAAAACCGATGGCGGTTCCGGCACCTAAAATGGTTAAAGGTTCTGGTACGGGTTGGCTAGTTGTAAACAGATAAGCCGAACCACTACTACTTCCATTATCATCATCGTAGGAACTACCCACTAAAGCGGTATTGCCAGATAGTGATACAGAACTCCCAAAGAAATCACTACCAGCACCATCGGGGGCGGTTAACTTTTGTAGGAAAGTCCCTGTCGTGACATCAAACAGATAAGCTGAACCACTAAGACTCCCATTATCATCATCGTCGGGACTACCCACTAAAGCGGTATTGCCAGATAGCGATACAGAACTCCCAAAGAAATCAGAAGCAGCACCATCAGGGGCGGTTAACTTTTGTAGTAAAGTCCCTGTAGTGACATCAAACAGATAAGCTGAACCACTAAGAGTCCCATTATCATCATCGCCGGGACTACCCACTAAAGCGGTATTGCCAGATAGTGATACAGAAGACCCAAAGAAATCACTACCAGCACCATCGGGGGCGGTTAACTTTTGTAGTAAAGTCCCTGTCGTGACATCAAACAGATAAGCTGAACCACTAAGACTCCCATTATCATCATCGTAGGGACTACCCACTAAAGCGGTATTGCCAGATAGCGATACAGAAGACCCAAATCGATCATTCGCAGCACCATCAGGGGCGGTTAACTTTTGTAGTAAAGTCCCTGTAGTGACATCAAACAGATAAGCTGAACCACTAAGAGTCCCATTATCATCATCAAAACGACTACCCACTAAAGCGGTATTGCCAGATAGTGATACAGAAATCCCAAAGTAATCACCAGAAGCACCATCGGGGGCGGTTAACTTTTGTAGTAAAGTCCCTGTCGTGGCATCAAACAGATAAGCCGAACCACTACCACTTCCATTATCATCATCGTAGGGACTACCCACTAAAGCGGTATTGCCAGATAATGATACAGAAAGCCCAAAGTAATCCTGAGCAGCACCATCAGGGGCGGTTAACTTTTGTAGTAAAGTCCCTGTAGTGGCATCAAACAGATAAGCCGAACCACTACCACTTCCATTATCATCATCGTAGGGACTACCCACTAAAGCGGTATTGCCAGATAATGATACAGAACTCCCAAACTGATCACTAGAAGCACCATCAGGGGCGAGTAACTTCTTATCAAACTCGAAGGCAAAAGCAGAATGAGTACCCAAGAAACCAACAGATAAACCCAGTACAGAAACAGCGAAGGGCTGAAAATATAAGCTATGCTTTACCCCCCCCGAAAATTGATAAGTTTTGCTAAACTAAACATGAGATTGATCCTCACAGGAAAATTAAGTAACACTACCCTTGTATCAAAAATATTTACGAGAGATGTTAGCTTTCATGTATAACTTCATGTAGGGGTCAACGGCCGTTGACCCCTACAAGTTAATAATTTATAATTCAGGTTCAATACCGGCCGCCCTTAATTGAGCAGCTAAACGTTCAGCTTTCTGCCTTTCAACTTCAGCTTTTTGCCTTTCAACTTCAGCTTGTTGCTTTTCAACTTCAGCTTTCTGCTTTTCAACTTCAGCTTTTTGCCTTTCAACTTCAGCTTTTTGTCGTTCCTGAATCACTAATTCTGACCCCCAGAGTAACAAATCTCCAGTTTCTGTCCACCATCTTAACCAATAGCCTTTACGTTGTTCTTTTCTGCCGTCCCACAGTCCCAGATAAAGCTTTAACTGAGGAATCCAATAACGTCCAGCATCATCAGCAGATTGTATTTCATATTCCCCTAATTTACCTAATTGATAATGTTCAATTAAACCTCGATAGGGTTCAAAAATGATGTAATGAGGAACTTGGAGAATTTTCTCGTAAAAGAACCATTTTCCAGGAGGATGAGTCGGTTTACTGGAATATTCACTCCCATCTGTATCTGAGAGAAATTCCATCACAATGATCGGGGTTTCTCCTTGTAATTGAGGGGTATAGCTACGGGCAATTTCCTCTTTAGGGACACGCAGAAGGGGTATATAAGCCCAGTCAGGGGCTTTTACGACGATTTTGCCATTGACTGTGGCACAGATGCCATAATTAGTGGTTGTGATGGCATTGTCAGGGATTTTGCCCGCATTTTCTAAACTGTCGGTTAAGGCAGCAGCAAGGGCAGGTTGATGAATATTATCCACTGGATCATCGGGTAAGATAAAATCGTCGGGCAGTTTTTCCCATTCAATTTGATAAGTAGGGATAGTCGATGTCATGGGTTGCCAAGGGAATGCGCTTAGTTCTTTAATACTACAAAAAAAAATCTTCTTTTTCAACCGTTGATTAATTGCCTTGAAAAATCTGGGCTGCTGTTAAGGTTAATTCTGGAAAAAATAATGGAATTCACCAATGATTAATTATTAATTATTCATTGATAAAGTCTAATAATTGATGAGCTAATTCTAATTTACTACAAGATTCTATCTTTTTTTGTTTCCCCTTCCCATTAATTAATATGGCTTGATTTGTATCACTGCCAAACCCTGCATTATTCACATCGACTGGGTTAGCAACAATAATATCTAACTGTTTACGCTTTAATTTATCAAGAGCAGGAGTAACAATATCTCCCGTTTGTGCCGCAAACCCAATTAAACATTGATGAGGTTGTTTCTTCTGTCCTAATTGAGCAATAATATCGGGAACAGGCTCTAAATCCAATGATCTTGATAAAGCACTTTTGGGTAATTTTTCCTTTGCATAATGAGCAGGTTTAACATCAGCTACCGCAGCTGACATAATAATAATCTCTGCCTCAGAAAAATGACTGAGCATCGCTGTTTCCATTTCAGCCGCACTGATAACCGGAATTAGTTTATACTGGGGTGAAATAGGCAGTAATTCTGAAGCAATGGGGCCATGTATTAAGGTGACAATTCCCCCGCGATCGCTGACTGCTTGTGCTAAGGCTAATCCCATTTTTCCCGTAGAAGGATTACCAATAAACCGTACTGGATCTAGATGTTCTCTGGTTCCTCCAGCACTGATTAAAATGTGCTTTCCCTGGTAATCTTTTTGACCTTTGGTATAGAATAAAGATTGAAGTTTGGTCACGATTGCCGACGGTTCGGCCATGCGTCCTGAACCCACGCGATCGCAAGCTAATAACCCCGAACCCGGCCCAATAGTATGATATCTTGGCTCTTGTTGTAACTGTTGCCAATTGCGCTGTACGGATGATTGTTCCCACATTTCCGTATTCATGGCAGGAGCAAGCAAAATGGGACAACGAGAGGCTAAAACCGTATTCGTCAGTAGATTATCTGCTAAGCCATAGGTTAATTTAGCCAAGGTATTGGCGGTTAAAGGGGCAATTAAGAACATATCAGCCCATTCTCCTAATTCTATATGTAGAGGACTCGAATGGGTGGCTTGCCAGAAATCTTGATCGGTGTAAGCTTGATGACGACTGAGGGTAGAGACAGTAAGGGGTGTAATAAACTGTTGTGCGGTGTCGGTGAGGATCACCCGAACTGTTGCCCCTGATTTGAAGAGAGAAGAAATAACCTCACAGACTTTATAGGCAGCAATACCGCCACCAATGCCTATGAGGACGTTTTTCTTATGAAGCATGGTCATTATGCTTCGTCGTAAGCTTCGATATCGAGTAAGTAAAGATAGGGTTCAGCCAAATCTTGACGTTGAAAGGCGATCGCTCGTAAAGTGTGCCAATCTTGAAGGGCTTCAAAAGGATTGGTATAATCATCCTGTTCTAAGCGTCCCGCTAGATCAGCGACATCTTTATCCGTCAACACCGAAATGTCTTGCCGAGTTAAACTTAAAGTTGTCATCCCGCACCTCCTCTGAAGCTGCAAATTTTACAGCCATTCTTATTCTACCGTGATTAATTGAGATTCCGAGGGTAATTTCCATTAATCTTATTCTTTACCCCACCAGTTTTTCTCCATTTTCCTGCGATCGCCTTTAATCATAATTTATATTTATGATTTACAGAGAATAATTGATTTATTCCAATCATTCTAATTTCGTTACATAAAGAAATGTATAAGAATCTTTCTCAATAGCTAACGAGTTTAAGCCTTTTGATGCTATTATGGTAACAGTAAAAATCTACAGTACGTCTATCTTTAATTAATTTAACAGGCTTAAACCCAGATTTTGCGTAGTGAAAAGGTTTCAGTTTGGGGTAATTGTTGGGTTAACTCGGTGCAATGGCATTTATTTTGAGCAATTGTACCAAAGTCAATGTGTAGTTTTTCGAAGTAATTTGACAAAATCATCAAGATATGTATTAAGACAGCGTATTAATTTTGTTGAGATAGTTAAATCATGAACTCTAAAGAGTTTAGCGATGAAAAGTGGGAGTTTAATCAAGATGAGGAAGCCTAATTTTCTGCCCAGATAATTTTCCCTAGAGGTCAACAGCCGTTGACCCCTAAATTCTATGGATGATTAAACAGTAGCAGCGACTTGTTTGGCCGCAAAAATGCGTTCGATGACTGCGTCTACGACTTTATCAGGAGTAGACGCACCAGAAGTCACCCCGACAATAATGGGGCCATCAGGAAGCCAATTTTCTTGAATTTCTAGGTCTTTATCCAAGGGTTTATGTTCAAGTTTATTGCCGGGTAAAATACGATTTTCGCTATCAATATGATAAGACGGAATTTCTTTTTCCACAGAAATTTCTTGTAAATGGGTAGTATTAGAAGAATTAAAGCCCCCAATTACCACCATTAAATCTAACTTTTCTTCCACCAAAGTTAACATGGCATCTTGACGTTCTTGAGTCGCATCACAGATCGTATTAAAACTCATAAAATGCTCATTTAAGGTGATTGGCCCGTACTTTTTCAGCATGGTACTTTCAAACAGTTTACCGATTTGTTCGGTTTCACTTTTCAGCATAGTTGTTTGATTGGCAATACCTAAACGTTGCAGATCTCGATCTGGATCAAATCCTTCTGAATAAGCATTTTTAAACTTCTCTAAAAATTCGGTTTTATCACCCCCATTAAGGATATAATCAGCGACATATTGAGCTTCTTTGAGATTTAAAACCACTAAATAAGTCCCGGCAAACGAGCTAGTGGCAACGGTTTCTTCATGACGATATTTGCCATGAATAATCGAAGTGTAATCTTTTTTCTTATGCTTTTCTACGGAATTCCATACTTTAGAAACCCAAGGACAAGTGGTATCAACAATGGTGCAACCCTTATCATTTAATAATTGCATTTCCGTGACGCTTGCGCCAAAGGCCGGTAAAATAACCACATCTCCCGCTTCTACGACTGAGAAATCTTTGTCACCTTCAATCACCTGAATAAACCCCACATTCATCTCCTGTAACCGTTGATTAACCGAAGGATTATGAATAATTTCATTGGTGATCCAAATACGTTCTTTGGGGAAATGTTGACGGGTTTCATAGGCCATAGCGACAGCCCTTTCTACCCCCCAACAAAAACCAAAGGCTTCTGCTAAACGAATGGTCACATCTCCCTGTTGCCATTGATAGTTATTTTGACGGATTTGTTGAATTAGAGAACTTTGATACTCTGTATTCATGACCTCCATCACTTCAGTGGTGTGGCCAAACCCTTTACGGTGATAGTGTTCAGACTGTTGTAGAGAGCGTTTAAAAGCTTTGGTATCCATTATGATTTGACGAGATCAATTATTAATAATTAATTATCAGTTATACCTTATCAATCAGCAAATCATCACAACAAAAAAAGCCTGCGATCGCAGGCTTCAAGTCTTGATGGGTAAAAACTTACATCTTTGCGCCCGTAGACAGATCAGACTCATTGACACTGCTAGAACCCATACCAGCAAAGCCATCAGGTTCTTTGACAAACCCATGATAAGCTTCCATGCCATGTTCACCGATATCCAAGCCAAGAATCTCTTCTTCACGGCTGACACGAATACCTAGGGTTGATTTGAGGACAGTCCACACAGCCACACTAAAGACAAGAGTAAACAGTCCAATGGCAACGATACCAATAATTTGATTAATCAGTTGACCAATGCCACCACCGTAGAAAAGTCCAACCTCTGTATTAAATAAGCCAACGGCAAAGGTTCCCCAAATACCATTAACTAAATGAACGGAGATCGCCCCCACCGGGTCATCAATTTTGAGAACCCCATCAATGAAACCGACAGCATAGACAACCAAGACACCTGCAACAGCACCAATGATTACCGCACCCCAGTAAGATACGCCCTCACAACCAGCCGTAATGCCCACTAACCCCGCTAAGATACCATTGATGACCATAGAAAGGTCAGGTTTTTTATCTTTAGCCCAAGAGACAAACAGGGCGACAATGCCCCCCATGGCCCCCGCTAAGTTGGTGGTAACGGCAATGTAAGGAACATGACTATCCGCCGCCAATTGAGAACCAGGGTTAAAACCAAACCAACCGATCCAAAGAATGAGACAGCCCAAGGTAGCAATACTCATATTATGGCCAGGAATGGCTTGGGGACGACCATCTACATATTTACCCATTCTCGGGCCAAGAACGGCGGCCCCCACTAAAGCGGCCCAACCGCCAACGGAGTGAACCACGCTAGATCCGGCAAAGTCCTTAAACCCTAGGCTTCCTAACCAACCGCCACCCCAAACCCAGTGGCCAGTGATGGGGTAGGCAATGCCCACTAAGATCAGACTAAAGACTAAAAAGTCAACAAACTTAATCCGTTCAGCCACTGCACCGGAAACAATGGTGGCCGCAGTTCCCGCAAAAGCGACTTGGAAGAGGAAAAAGACTGAAATGGGCAGTCCGACGGGAAAGGGCGTGAGGTTGTAAGTAGCAGGATCTTGACTACCCAAAAACCAACCGCCACTGCCAATAATGGCATTAGTTCCCCCAAACATCAAAGAAAAACCAATGGCCCAATAAGCAATGGTGGCCAAAGCAAAAACAATCAGGTTTTTAGTAAGGATATTAACAGCATTTTTCTGGCGACAGAAGCCTGTTTCGAGCATTCCGAAGCCCGCATTCATGAAAATAACGAGAATGGCAGCAATCAACACCCAGATAGCATTTAAGGTTCCCTGGAGTTGTATAATTGCTTCGGGTGTAGCTTCTGTAATTTCTAGGATCTTAATTTCTGCATTCTGAGCCACCACTGCCTTATTCCAAACAATGGTAATAATGGCCGCTAAAGGAATGCAAGCGAGCCAAAAGCCTGAAAAAGAGCGGGCAATCACGCGAAACGGTTGCCAATAGGGTGCGTCCCACAAACCGTGAGGAACGTCTTTTTTTGTTCTTGTTGATATCATTTTTAAGAGGTTAAGTCATTAATTGAAACATCATGAACTTTGGGATTGACTGACTTTTGACCTTAAACATGATTTAAGGAGCCATTTCCCTCAGTCTTAATCTATGAACTCTACAGATAATAACGAAATTTCGTCAAGCTCACCTAAGGATTTTCACTTATAATTGGGATTCTAGAAGTTTCTGTGCAAAAGTTGACAAATTTTAAGATTTTCTTCTGTATCCTTGAATACATCTATGAACTCAGAATCCTTTGATCAAAAGATGATGCAGCGTTGCTTAGAGTTAGCGCGTCAAGCTTTGGGCTGCACCTCTCCTAATCCCCTGGTAGGATCACTAATTGTTAAAGATGGGGAAATTGTGGGAGAAGGATGTCACCCGAAAGCAGGAGAACCCCACGCCGAAATTTTTGCCCTCAGAGATGCGGGGGAAAATGCCGCAGGAGCAACCGTTTACGTCAATTTAGAACCCTGTAACCATCATGGACGAACACCACCCTGTACAGAGGCTTTAATCGCCGCTAAGGTGGCTAAAGTGGTGGTGGGTATGGTTGATCCTAATCCCTTGGTATCAGGGAAAGGTATTGAAAAATTGAGAGAGGCCGGTATTGAGGTAATTGTTGGGGTGGAAGAAGGGGCTTGTCGTCGTTTAAATGAGGCGTTTATCCACCGTATTATTCATCAGCAGCCTTTTGGGATCTTAAAATATGCCATGACTCTTGATGGGAAAATTGCCACTACTACAGGCCATAGTGCTTGGGTAACTGGGGCGGCCTCTCGTCAGATAGTACATCAAATTCGGGCCGCTTGTGATGCGGTAATTGTGGGGGGAAATACAGTAAGACGGGATAATCCTCAATTAACTACTCATCAGGTAACAGGGGTTAACCCGTTGCGGGTGGTGATGAGTCGTAACCTTCATTTACCGACTGAGGCCAACCTCTGGAATATTGATGTTGCACCCACCTTGGTGTTTACAGAATGGGGTAAAAATCCGACCTTACAAGAAACATTACGGCAAAAAGGCGTGGAAGTGATCGAATTATCTCCTTTGTCCCCGTCTCAGGTGATGGATGTCCTTTATGAGCGAGAATTATCCAGTGTTTTGTGGGAATGTGGGGGCATTTTGGCCGCAGAAGCGATCGCGGATGGGGTGATTCAAAAAATTATGGCCTTTATTGCCCCTAAAATTATTGGTGGGGTTTCTGCTGCTTCTCCTGTGGGTAATTTGGGTTTGGAAAAAATGACTGATGCTTTACAGTTAAAAGAGGTCAGTTTTCGTCAAGTTGATGAAGATATTTTGATTGAAGGATATTTAGCAAACCGTTAAACTTTGGAAAATACTCCAAGGTTAACTACAATATAAAATACCTTAAACCTCTTTGATTGATTATTAATGATCACAGCGATCGCCTCACAACTGGAATCCTTGTTAGACTCCTCTTATATTGTTCCTTGGGAAATGGTAGACGTATTTTGGAAAGAGCGGGTAAAAGCTACGATTTATGATGATCATTATCCAAAATACTTAATCACCCCTCCTGATCTTGAAACTCTCTGTAAAATTGTTCAATTAGCCAGTCAAAATCAATGGTCAATGCTTCCCTGTGGTAACGGCAGTAAACTAAATTGGGGTGGTTTAATTTCTCAGGCTAATCTTGTTATTAGCACCCAAAAACTTAACCGAATTATTGATCATGCGGTGAGTGATTTAACTGTTACCGTAGAAGCCGGGACAAAATTAACAGATTTACAGGCTATTTTACAACCCCATCAGCAATTTTTGCCCATCGATCCTGCCTACCCTGAAAATGCTACCATTGGCGGTATTATGGCCACAGGAGACACCGGAAGTTGGCGACAACGTTACGGGGGTATAAGAGATTTAGTGTTAGGAATGTCCTTGGTGCGATGGGATGGCAAAATAGCGAAAGCAGGGGGAAAAGTTGTCAAAAATGTGGCAGGATATGACCTAATGAAGTTATTTACTGGGTCTTATGGCACATTAGGCATCATTACTGAGATTACCTTGAGATTGTACCCAATTCCCGAAGCTTCGGGAACTTTAGTCATGACAGGGACGGAAAATGCTCTGAAAATAGCGGCTCAAACCCTTATTAAATCAGGGTTCCAACCAACTGCTGCGGACATTTTATCTGCTTCTGTGGTCAAAACCTTGGACTTAGGGGAAGGAATGGGGTTAATAGTAAGATTTCAAAGCATTCCTGAAAGTATCAAAGAACAAAGTACACAGGTAAAAGTGATCGCTGAAAAATTAGGACTCAAAACAGCTTTTTATCAAGATGAAATCGAAGTAAATCTATGGCACAAATTACAATCTTTAATCAGAGTTTTTAACACAAATATCACCATAAACTGCAAAATAGGGGTAAAATCAAATCAAGTCGTAAACTTGTTAGCTAAACTTGATGAATTAACCCAAAATAAAGGATGGGGAATGATTAATCTGAGTAGTGGGGTGGGACATATTAAACTGGACTTAGAACCCAATTTAGGGATTTTAAAACAACTGCGATCATTGACTCAACAATACGGAGGATTTCTCACCATTTTAGAAGCAAAGAAAACTATCAAAAAACAATTTGAACCTTGGGGCTATCAAGGCAATGCTTTAGCCATGATGCAAAAAATTAAAACACAATTTGATCCCCATAATTTATTAAGTCCAAGGCGTTTTCTCTAATCAATTCTATTAACAATTATCTCTAATCACCATTATGCAACTCTCAGAAAATTCGAGTAATTCTTTTAATTTTCAAGAAGCTTTAGAACAAGAAATAAAAGGATTTGACACAAAAAATCCCCCCAAACAAGAATTAATTGATACTTGTGTTCACTGTGGATTTTGTTTATCAACCTGTCCTAGTTATCGCATTATTGGCAAAGAAATGGATTCTCCGAGGGGTAGAATTTATTTAATGGATGCTATCAACAAAGGAGAAGCAGCATTAGATGAAACCACAACCCAACATTTTGATAGTTGTTTAGGCTGTTTAGCTTGTGTTTCTACCTGTCCTGCTGGGGTAAAATATGATAGTTTAATTGCGGCAACTCGGCCCCAAGTTGAACGAAACCAACCCAGAAGTTTTACAGATAAAATCCTTAGAAGTATTATTTTTAATCTCTTTCCTTATCCCCAAAGATTACAAATTTTTCTTCCCTTATTTTGGGTGTATCAAAAATTAGGAATTCAAAAAATTATTCGCGCTACTGGACTGTTAAAACGCTTCTTTCCCCGTTTAGCAGCAATGGATTCCATTTTACCAGAAATTACCCTAAAATCTTTTAACCAAACCTATCCTGATGTCATTCCCGCCCAAGGAGAAAAACGTTATCGTGTAGGTATGGTTTTAGGATGTGTTCAAAGGTTATTTTTCTCCCCCGTTAATGAAGCAACTGTCAGAGTTTTAACGGCAAATGGGTGTGAAGTTGTTATTCCGAAAACCCAAGGATGTTGTGCTGCTTTACCGGCACACCAAGGACAAGAAAAACAAGCTCAAACCTTAGCCAAACAGATGATTGATAGCTTTGCTAATACAGAGGTTGATTATATTATTATTAATGCCGCAGGATGTGGTCATACCTTAAAAGAATATGGTCATATTTTAGCCGATGATTTAGAATACAAAGAGAAGGGTGAGCAATTTTCTAATCAAGTTAAAGACGTTCAAGAATTTTTGGCTGAAATTGGGTTGACGACTCAATTATCTCCTTTAACTGATGAAGAATTAATCATAGTATATCAAGATGCTTGTCATCTTTTACATGGACAAAAAATCAGTTTACAACCCCGCCAACTGTTAAAAGAAATACCAGGAATTACCTTAAAAGAACCCATAGATGCTGCTTTATGTTGTGGCAGTGCCGGAGTTTATAATATGTTACAACCAGAGGTTGCCGATGAATTAGGCAAACAAAAAGTTAATAATTTAATCAATACAGGAGCCAAATTAATTGCTTCTCCTAACCCTGGATGTTCATTGCAAATCAAAAAGCATTTAAGCTTGCAAAGTAAAAAAATAAGTTTAATGCACCCCATAGAATTATTAGATTATTCTATTAGAGGCATTAAATTAGAAGATTAATGACTGTCATCTTGTATCTAAAAAATCAAGCTTTTTGTTTAAGTTCTTAATTAGAATACATCAATTTTCGTCAAAAATTCGCTCCTACTAACTACTGACTTGCTAAAACCCATTTAAAATTCGTTTTAGCTCTCTAATGTTTATCATTGATGTTTTTGCACGAAATAAACAAAACTTGTGCTACCCTTAAAAATATTACGACTTCCTAGCTGATTATGGTTTTTTCTTCCCTAATTCGTACCCTACAGAAATCTCCCCTAACCAAAGAACTGTTAGGTAAACTTAAGAAAAATAACTATTTGGGATTAAAAGGGATTAACCGACTACCAAAAGGGTTAATTTCCTCAGCTTTGGCACAAGTTAACCAGCAAAATTTATTAGTTATTTGTGCGACCCTAGAAGAAGCAGGAAGATGGGCAGCCCAATTAGAGATTATGGGCTGGAAAACCGTTAATTTTTATCCCACATCAGAAGCATCGCCCTACGAACCTTTTAACCCTGAATCTGAAATGATTTGGGGACAAATGCAAATTTTATCTGCTCTTAATCTTCAAGAATCTAATCAGAATAATTGTGCAATTGTCACGACAGAAAAAGCCTTACAACCCCATTTACCTCCCCCAGATGTTTTTAATAATTATTGTTTAAACTTACAGCTAGGAATCACTTATAAATCCCAAGAACTTGACGAAATTTTAGTTAAATTAGGGTATGAAAGAGTTGCCCTAGTTGAAGTTGAGGGGCAATGGAGTCGTCGGGGAGATATTGTTGATATTTTTCCCGTTTCTTCAGAAGTTCCAGTAAGGTTAGAATGGTTTGGGGATGAACTCGAAAAAATCCGCGAATTTGATCCGGCTACCCAACGTTCCTTAGATAAAGTTGAGCAATTATTATTAACACCTACTAGCTTTAATTCTATTGTAGCAAATACTATTCAAGAAAGCAAGCAATCATTAGATAATTATCTATCTAATGAAGAAAAAGAAGCTTTAGAAAATTATAATTACCCGGCAGGAATGCAAAGATTTTTAGGGATTGCTTTTTCGGAAGCTGCGTCAATTTTAGATTATTTAAACCCGAATACCCTTTGTGTTTTTGATGAAGTGGATCAATGTCAATCCCATAGTGATCGCTGGTTAGAATATCTAGAAGAAAATTGGCAAGAATTAGAACAACCATTACCGAAAATTCATCGAGCTTTTCAAGACTCCTTAAAATTAGCAGAAAGCTTTCCTAAATTATATTTATCAGAAATAGCAGAAGTCAATGATACAGAGGCGTTAGATTTATCCAGTCGTCCCCTACCAACCACCCCTCATCAGTTTGCAAGATTAGCAGAAATATTAAGGGGGAAACGAGAGATTTATAGTGGAATTAGCCTAAAAAAATATACCACTTGGCTTATTTCTGCTCAACCTTCTCGTACCGTTTCTTTATTACAAGAACATGATTGTCCAGCACAATTTATTCCTAACCCTCGTGATTATCATGGTATCGACAAATCCCATATTCAAGGAACAGCTATTGCCCTAAAATATTCAGGATTAGCAGAATTAGAAGGCTTTATTTTACCCACATTTCGGATTGTAGTTGTCACCGATAGGGAATTTTTTGGACAGCACGTTTTAGCTACTGCAGCTTATATCAGAAAACGTCGCCGCGCTGCCTCTAAACAAGTTGATTTACAAAAACTTTGTCCAGGGGATTATGTTGTCCATAAAAGTCATGGAATCGGTAAATTTTTAAAACTAGAAAGTTTAGCCACCCGTGAATATTTAGTGATTGAATATGGTGATGGACTTTTGAGAGTTCCGGTGGATTCTTTTGATAGTTTATCTCGCTATCGTCATACAGGTTCCCAACCGCCAGAACTTCATACAATGACGGGCAAAACTTGGCAAAAAACCAAACAAAGAGTCCGTAAAAATATCAAGAAATTAGCCGTTGATTTGTTGAATTTATATGCCAAACGTTCTAAAAATACGGGGTATACTTATCCGGTTGATACCCCTTGGCAACAGGAATTAGAAGACTCTTTTCCCTATCAACCAACTCCTGATCAATTAAAGGCAATTCAAGACGTTAAAATTGATTTAGAAAGTGATCGTCCCATGGATCGATTAGTTTGTGGAGATGTGGGATTTGGTAAGACAGAAGTGGCTGTTCGTGCTATTTTTAAAGCCGTTACCAGTGGTCATAAACAGGTTGTTTTTTTAGCCCCCACAACTATTTTAACCCAACAACATTATCACACCTTAAAAGAAAGATTTGCCCCCTATCCCATTAATATTGGTCTATTAAATAGATTTCGGACAAATTCGGAAAAAAAAGACATTGTTGAACGGTTAGCAACGGGAGAATTAGATATTGTTGTTGGTACTCATCAATTATTAGGAAAAGGGGTAAAGTTTAAAGATTTAGGGTTATTAGTGATTGATGAAGAACAACGATTTGGGGTGAATCAAAAAGAAAAAATAAAAGCAATGAAAGCTCAAGTTGATGTCTTAACATTGACAGCAACGCCTATTCCTCGAACCTTATATATGTCCCTTTCAGGAATACGAGAAATGAGCTTAATTACCACCCCACCGCCATCTCGTCGCCCCATCAAAACCCATTTATCTCGTTATAATCCTGATGTAGTTAGAACCGCTATTCGCAATGAATTAGATCGGGGTGGACAGATATTTTATGTAGTTCCTAGAGTAGAAGGAATTGACGAACTTGGGGAACAATTAAAACAAATGGTTCCCAATGCTAGAGTATTAATTGCCCATGGTCAAATGGATGTCAATGAATTAGAAATAACCATGTTAGAATTTAATAATGGAGAGGGGGATATTTTAGTTTGTACGACGATTATTGAATCAGGATTAGATATTCCTAGGGTGAATACAATTATTGTTGAAGATTCTCAAAAATTTGGCTTATCTCAACTCTATCAATTAAGGGGAAGGGTAGGAAGATCAGGCATTCAAGCTCATGCTTGGTTATTATATCCGAGTAAGGCAGAAATAACAGAAACTGCCCGGCAAAGATTAAGAGCATTACAAGAATTTAGTCAACTGGGATCTGGGTATCAATTAGCGACTCGTGATATGGAAATTAGGGGAGTTGGGAACTTATTAGGGGCAGAACAATCAGGACAATTAGAAGCCATTGGCTTTGAGTTTTACATGGAAATGTTACAAGAAGCTATCAAAGAAATTCAGGGACAAGAAATACCCAAAGTTGAAGAAACCCAAATAGACTTACAATTGACTGCCTTTATTCCGGCTGATTATATTCCTGATCTTGAACAAAAAATGTCTGCTTATCGTGCAATTTCTACGGCTAATTCCAAAGCAGATTTAGTACAAATTGCAGCAGACTGGACAGATCGTTATGGTAAACTTCCCTCTCCAGTAGAACAATTATTACAAGTAATTGAATTAAAACAATTAGCAAAATCCTTGGGATTTTCTCGCATTAAAATTGAAAGTAAACAGCACATTGTTTTAGAAACACCTATGGAAGAACCCGCTTGGAAACTATTACAAGAAAATTTACCAAATCATTTGCAGTCACGCTTTATTTATAGCCCCAAAAAAGTTACAATAAGAGGATTAGCATTGATTAAACCGAATAAACAATTAGAAAATTTAATTGAATGGTTAGGTAAGATGAAAGCAATTGTTCCTGATGTTGAAGAATAAGTAACCATTGAATTTTCCCCAATTGAAAATTTACCGGTGGAGATTTTGTAGATGGTTAATCTTTCCTCTACCCTAAAAGGGCGTATGCCATACGCCCCTACAAAAACGGAATTTATCCCACTGTAGGGGCGCAAGGAACCTGCGCCCACAATGTAACTTTTGGCATAGGTGTATTTTTTCAATCTATTCGTTACTCTTAGTCCCTCATAATACTTAAATAATAGATTTCTCCTGCAACTAAAATGATACAGCCAATTATAGAAGATCACTTTTTAGTCTGTGGATTAGGTAGTTTAGGACAACATTGTGTCTTGTCTCTAAAAGAGTTTGGGGTGAAAGTAATTGCCATTGAATTAATAGAACCCCCAAGCTGGGAAATTCCTCAAATACCTGAATTATTAGATGATTTAATTATTGCAGACTGCCGACAAAATCGAGTTTTAAAACAAGCAAAAATTGAACAATGTCGCGCTGCTTTATTAGTAACAACCAATGAACAAGTTAATATTGAAACCGCTTTGGCAATTCGTCAATTAAATCCTAAAACTCGCTTAATTGTTCGTTCTGGCAAAGACAATCTCAATAGTTTATTACAAGAACAATTAGGGAATTTTATTGCTTATGAACCCACTCAACTTCCCGCATCTGCTTTTGCTATCGCCGCATTAGGAACAGAAATTAGGGGCTTTTTTACCCTAGATGGAAAACGTTTAAGAGTGATTGAACGTCATCTTAAACCTAAAGATAACTGGTGTTATGTTCGTCATCTTCATGAATTAAATAGTCGTACTCGTCGCTTACTATCTTATCAAGAAGGAACCCCAAAATTTAGTGGCTTATTTCATCAGTGGAACCCAGAAACCATATTACAACCAGGAGATATTGTTACTTATATTGAAAGTGCGGACACCCTGACAATGCAGTCAGAAATTACAGCTTTTATGTCTGCTCAAACTTCTCCAATAACCCAAAATTGGAGAAACAAAATTAAGCGATCGCTGTCTCGTCTCTGGAAAAAAGGACGACAATATATTAGATTAGTTGCCCTCATAAGTGGGGGAATTGTTTTACTTTTATTGTTCATAGGAACTATTTTAATTCACAATTATTATGGAGAATCTACTTTTCTTTCTGCATTTTTAGCGACAATGATCTTATTATTAGGGGGCTATTCTGACTTATTTGGAGAATTGAGAGAAATCGATGATATTCCGGCTTGGTTACAATTATTTAGCTTGGGGTTGACTTTAGCAGGAACAGCTTTTGTCGGGGTTTTATATGCCCTCTTAACAGAAGCATTATTATCAGCAAAATTCCAATTTACACAGCATCGTCTCCCCATTCCCCAACAAAATCATATCGTCATTGTGGGAATGGGAAGAGTGGGAAAACAAGTCGCTACATTATTAAAAGAATTTAAACAAACTTTTTTGGGAATTACTTTTAAACTAGATAATAATGATTCGGGAATATTATCCCAAATGCCCCTCATTTCAGGTAATCTTCAAGATATTTTACCCCAAGCTAATCTTGCCACAGCAAAAAGTATTGTGGTTGTCACTGATGATGAAATTCTCAACCTAGAAGTCGCTTTGATGGCCAAAAAGCTAAACCCTCATACTCATATAATCATCCGTACTGCCGGGCAACAATTAGGGCAGCATCTTATGCAAATTTTACCCCAAGCGCAAATTATTGGGGCCTATGGAGTCGCCGCAGAAGTGTTTGCCGGGGCAGCATTTGGCGAGAATATTTTAACTATATTTCGTCTGGATAACCAAACCATTTTGGTGACAGAATATCAAATTGAAGCCGGAGACACCTTAAACGGGCTGTTATTAGCTGAGGTAGCCTATGGTTATGGAGTCATTCCTATCTTGCATCAAAAGCCCCCCAATTCCTCTAATTTGATGCCATACTATGATATACGCTTGTCTGTCGGCGATCGCTTAATTGTTTTAGCCACCATTGATGGGTTAAGATGTATTGAACAAGGGCGACTAGCCATTAAATCAAAACAATGGCGCATTTACGTCGAAAAAGCAGCAAATGAAGATGCGGCCTTTGAAGGGGCCAATGCGATCGCCAGGATTTCTGGTTGTTCTTTAATTATGGCGCGAAACCTGATGAAAGAATTACCCGCCACTTTATCAGTTCCCCTGTACAATCATCAAGGGGAAAGACTGGTTAGGGAATTAAATAAATTACGAGTCGAAGCAAAATTGATAGAATAAAATTCTTATTATTAATCTAAGGAGATAGGATGATCAAAAAGATCCTTTCTACTGAACAAATTCGCCGTATTCTTACCCGTTTAGCTTCTCAAGTTCTCGAAAAATCAGGAGATCTTTCTGATATTGTATTACTGGGAATTTATACGAGAGGGGTTCCCTTAGCCGAAATGTTGGCCCAACAAATTGAGATGTTAGAAGGAATAAAAGTTCCCGTCGGGGCCATTGATGTCACCTTTTATCGAGATGATTTAGATCGCATTAAAACCCGTACCCCTGCTAAGACAAAAATTCCCTTTAATTTAACGGGAAAAACTGTCATATTAGTGGATGATGTTATCTATAAAGGTCGTACCATGCGGGCCGCGTTAAATGCTGTCAGTGAGTATGGAAGACCCCAATGTATTCGTTTATTAGTTTTAGTCGATAGGGGCCATCGAGAATTACCCATTCACCCTGATTTTACCGGAAAAAAACTGCCAACAGCGTCAAAAGAACAGGTAAAAGTTTATCTCCAAGCAACAGATGGCCGAGATGCCGTAGAGTTAATAAAGGAATAATTATATTACATCTTATGAGTGCAGAAATTATTTGCGTGGGAACGGAACTTTTGTTAGGGGACATTGTTAATACCAATGTGCAATTTTTAGCCAAAGAATTAGCCAGTTTAGGCATTCCCCATTATTATCAAACAGTGGTTGGTGATAATCCCATTCGCTTACAAGAAGTGATTAATATTGCTAGTAAACGGGCTTCTATTTTACTGTTTACTGGAGGTTTAGGGCCAACCCCAGATGATCTGACAACGGAAACGATTGCTCAGCTTTTTAACACCCCCTTAGAAGAAAAACCAGAAATTATTGAGGATATTCAAGGCAAATTTGCGGCAAGGGGGAGAGAAATGACCGATAATAACCGTAAACAGGCTTTACTTCCCCAAGGGGCCACTATTTTACCGAACCCTGGAGGAACGGCCCCAGGGATGATTTGGCAACCAATCCCCCATTTAACCATCATGACTTTCCCTGGAGTCCCCTCAGAAATGAAGCGGATGTGGGCAGAAACGGCGGTTCCCTACCTCAAAAGCCAAGGTTGGGGCAAAGAAATCATTTTTAGCCGAATGTTGCGTTTTCGGGGCATTGGCGAGTCAGCCTTAGCGGCCAAAGTTAACCATTTATTTAATTTAACTAATCCTACCGTTGCCCCCTACGCCTCTGTCGGAGAAGTTCGTTTGCGGATATGTGCAAAAACCGCCTCAGAAGCAGAAGCGATCGCCCTCTTTGATCCCGTTGCCGAAGAAATCAAAAAAATCGCCGGATTAGACTATTTTGGGCAAGATGATGACACCATTGCTGAGGTAGTGGGGAAATTATTGCGGGAAAATCAAGAAACGGTATCCGTTGCTGAATCTTGCACAGGAGGCGGTTTGGGGGCAATGTTTACCACGATAGCAGGAAGTTCTGACTATTTTTGGGGTGGGGTCATTGCCTATGATAATCGCGTGAAAATGTCCCTATTAGGGGTGAAATCAGAAGATTTAGCCGAGTATGGGGCCGTTAGTGATACCGTAGCGCAACAGATGGCTTTAGGGGTTAAAGAAAAATTAGGCACATCCTGGGGACTAAGTACAACCGGAATTGCTGGGCCAGAAGGGGGGACAGAAACCAAACCTGTAGGATTAGTTTACCTTGGTATTGCTGATCCTGATGGCAAAGTGGAGAGTATTGAATGTCGGTTTGGAGATACCCGCGATCGCTCCTCTATTCGCTATTTGAGTGAGTGTACTGCTTTAGATCAATTACGACGAAAAATATTAGTTAGGTAGTGGACAGAAAAGGCAGAAAATTGCCCCTTGGTGGTAATATGGATGAGATAAAATTTTCATTAAAGTTCCATAACAATTAAACAAGAGGAAACTAGAAAGATGGATTGGCGTGTTTTAGTCGTTGTTACTCCCCTTCTCATTGCTGCTAGTTGGGCAGCTTTTAATATTGCTGCTGCTGCTATTGGACAAGTTCAAAAGTTTCTCAGCAAAGAAAGCTAATTTTCGATTATTAAGAACCGTTACAAGGGAGGTTAAACTGTTGCAAGTCCCTGGACTGAATAGCGGAAACTTCCCTTTTTAAGTTATTTTGCAGAAAATCTTCGTTATTTATCCCCATGTCCCCTGCCGATCGCCTGATTGTTCCTTTAGATGTCCCTAGTCAAGAATCTGCGATCGCCCTGGTTGAGCAACTTCCTCAAGTGACGTTTTGGAAAGTTGGCTTAGAATTATTTGTCGCTGCTGGGCCGGACATTCTTAAATACCTCAAAAATCGTCAAAAACGCATTTTTTTAGACCTGAAATTTCATGATATCCCCAACACTGTGGCCGGGGCCTGTCGTTCGGCCAGTCACTATGGAGTAGATTTGCTCACCCTTCACGCCACGGCCGGTCAAAATGCTTTAAAAGCGGCAATAGAAGCCATTGCAGACAGTCCTTCTCCCCCCCAATTATTAGCCATTACCCTCCTCACCAGTTTGAATGGGCGGGATTTAGCTTTTGACCTCAAAATTCCCCTAGAACTCCCTGAATACGCCCTACAGATGGCTTTATTAGCCCAAAAATGCGGCATTCATGGGGCTGTGTGTTCTCCCCAGGAAGTCAGTCAACTTAGACAAGTCTGTGGCAAAGATTTTATTTTAGTCTGTCCTGGGGTTCGTCCCACTTGGGCCCAAGCAGGAGATCAGCGACGGATCATGACTCCCAAAAACGCCCTAGAAGCAGGGGCAGATTACCTAGTTATTGGTCGTCCGATTACAATGGCAGATGATCCTGTTATGGCGTGGGAACGTATTGTCAGTGAATTATGAAACCTTGGCTGTTAGGACTGTTATTACTGCTTAATCTGATCATTGGGGAAAGGGTTGATGCTGAAAATAAAATCATCAGGGTGGCCTGTCCTTCGGATATTGAAACCCTCATGACATTGATGTTGAAAGATTTACCTAGTTATGCAAATCGTGTGACTCAACGGGCCAGACGAGGCGATCGCACGGTGGATATTTATAATTATGTCATTATTGCAGGTAGACCGGAATTTGAGCCTTTACCCTTAACCAATTTACAATATCAGCCTGTTGTACCTGATCAGACTCAGCAGGTGTTTTTTACCACATTAGAACGGCAATATAGTCCAGAGGTAGCCATTGAGTTACAAAATTATTATTGGTTATTTTTGACCCCAAGTTCTGATGGTTGGCGATCGGTGTTACTCTTTTCTCAGTTGGCCGATTTACAACAAGGTGATCCCCCTTTACCTCCCCAAGATGCCAGTAATGGCGCGATCGGTCAAGCAATTAGTCTTTGGTTAAAAGATTGTCGTGCAGGAGTTTTAACACAATAAATTATGAATGATTTGAAACAGTTTGCGCCGGCCACTCAACGTAACCGTGAAGCAATTTTAGAAGTCTTATTAAGGGTTCTTCCCCCATCAGGAAATATCCTAGAAATTGCCAGTGGAACGGGAGAACATTCTATCTTTTTTGCCCCGGCTTTACGTCCCCGTCATTGGATACCTTCTGACCCTAATCCTATGTTAAGAGATAGTATTGAAGCTTGGAGTAAGGAGTTTCCCTCGGATAATCTTCAGGCTCCTCTTAATATTAATGCTCAATATTCTGTTTGGGAAGTTGAAGAACAAAAGATTAAAATTGCAGCAATTGTTAATATTAATATGATTCATATTTCTCCTTGGTCATCTTGTTTGGGACTGATGCAAGGGGCAGGCCGTTTGTTACCGTTAGGGGGAATTTTATATTTATATGGCCCCTATAAACAAGGGGGAAAACATACCGCACCCAGTAACCAATCTTTTGATGAATCTTTACAAAGTCAAAATCCAGAATGGGGAGTTCGCAATTTAGAAGATGTCATTAAGGTTGCTCAAAATCAAGGGTTAATCTTTAAAGAGATGATAACAATGCCCGCTAATAATTTATCAGTTATTTTTGAGAAGCTATAGCTTAATCTCTAATATGTACACACAATTACATGATAACAAAATATCCTCTAAGCTATTTAATGATTGTTAATGGGTTAGTTAATAAACAAATATTGCACCAGTTTTTTGTAAATTAAAGGTACGATGACCAAAGAAATTTGGTTCGGCTTTTTCAATCGTTACGGTGACAATATTATCGTCAGTGACATCAATATTAAACTTGAGAGTAAAGGGAGTTTCTGGATTAGGTGGAGCAAGGCTGTAAACCACAATATAAGCAGAGTCCCCAAAATTTTTGAGGATTCCCGTTTCCCCTGGAGATAGGGTATCAGGATTAACAAATTCTACGTCAGTTAAATCATATTCTAAGGATAATTCAGTTTTATTAATCAGTTTAACTTCAACGGGTTTCTTGGGATCAAATCGCGCCACAGGTTGCCAAAAACCAGGTTGATAAGTTTCTGCTGGGGGATTTTGTGCCATCATTGAAATTGGCACAGTTAAGGTCACGGTACTCAGAAGGGTTACTAAACCTAAATAAGCTGCTTTCATTGATATCTTTGGCTCATGAACTTCACATCAATAGCCAATAGCTTAACATAAATGCTAACTTAACATTTGTGTCAAATAGAAAAATTTATGGTAAAACTATAGAGTGAGCTAATTCATCTAGTCAAGTTTAAATTTTTTTAATCTCCTATTTTCTGAAAATAAGTAATCATTGAAATCATTAACGCTGTCAACTTTCCCCAGAGGAAACTGCTTTTATGTCCTCAAACTTAGATAAAGATGAATTTTTCTACCCTCATGGTCGTTACCATGGGGAAGTGAAACCCGAAAATTTAGTTTTTAACGCCAACTTACAGGAATTTGCCCAACGAGTCAGCTATGTTTGTAATTTAGAAACTGCTGGGAAAATTAAATCCGAACAAGCCTATAAACAGATTAAAGCCCTTTGGAAACAACTGAAATCCTCTAAACAAGAATTAGGCATTGGCGAAAATATATTTCAGCAAGATAGTGACGATGAGCCACCAACCCCGTAAAATAAGAACCAAATTTGGTATTTTACATAACTGCTAATGTCCCGTTCTAAAGCCATACAATATTATCTCTTAGCCCGTCTTTTGTTGGCCCCCTTAATGGTGTGGACAATTGTTACTTTGGTGTTTTTGCTGCTGCGGGCGACTCCTGGTGATCCAGCCGATGCAATTCTCGGAAATCGCGCCCCTGAAGCCACAAAAGAAGCTTTACGGGAAAGTTTAGGCTTAAATAAATCCTTATGGCTGCAATATTTCACCTATCTCGGACAATTACTGAGTTTGAATTTAGGAACGTCCATTACCAGTCAAGGACAGTCGGTTTGGGAAATTATTACCCAACATTTCCCTGCGACTGCTGAACTGACTTTTTATAGTATGGTTATTGCCATTGCTATTGGGGTGAGTCTAGGTATTCTCTCCGCTTCTCGTCCGAATACTGCGATTGATGTGGGTGGGCGATTATTTGGCATTATTACCTATTCTTTACCTATTTTTTGGGTGGGAATGTTATTACAATTAATTTTTGCCGTCCAATTACGTTGGTTTCCTTTGGGAACTCGTTTTCCCCTTGACCAAGTTCCCCCCAATGGACTAACCGGAATTTATACTATTGATAGCTTATTCGGTGGTAATTTGGGGCAATTTTTTACGGCCATTTATTATTTAATTCTACCTTGTTTTACCTTGGGATTATTATTAAGTGGAATTTTTGAACGAATGGTTAGGGTAAACCTCAAACAAACTTTACAGGCTGATTATGTAGAGGCAGCAAGGGCGAGAGGTATCCCCGAAAGACGAATTTTATTGGCTCATGCTTTGAAAAATGCTTTAATTCCTGTGATTACTGTATTAGGATTAACCTTTGCTGCCTTATTAGGGGGCGCAGTCTTAACAGAAGTGACCTTTTCTTGGCCAGGGTTAGGCAACCGTTTATATGAAGCGATCGCAGTGAGAGACTATCCTACTGTGCAAGGAATTATGGTCTTTTTTGGTGCTATTGTTGTCTTTGCGAGTATTTTAATTGACTTGGCCAATGCCTATGTTGACCCCCGAATTCGTTATTGATAGTTGATTTTAATTAACTTTTATTCATTCCCGTCAGATGTTGAAGAATGACATCAATTTTTCCGTCCACTTCATTGAGTTTTTGCTTAACCTCATCGATATCTCTTTCAAGTAACTCAAAAGCTTCTCCGATCCATCCTTTGGGATCTACTACGTTATCTAATTCTTTATACCCATCTTCAAGCTTGCTGAGTCGTCTTTCTAGGGCTGATAATCTTCGGTGAAATTCAAGGTCTGACATTGGTTAAACTCCTTAAATCTATTGTTTTGAGATATTCCTTCGAGGGAATGAGGAGGCTATTTGTATTATATCCTAATTTTCAAAAGCTTATTTGCTTGTTAACATCGTGTTATAGTAGGAATAAATCAACCCTTTGCTAGTTATTAATCATGAAATATTTTGAGACAATAAAAATAATTTATCGACGGGCATTAAGCTTTATTTTGATTAGTTTATGTCTATTATCATTAACAGCTTGTGCTTCATCTGAGAGTCAAAATCAAGTTGTTTTGTCAGTTTTAAGTGATCCTAAAACCTTTAATGCTGTCTTATCTCAAGAATCTCCTAATATTTTTGGTTTGACCTATGAAGGACTCATTACCGAAAATCCTTTAACCGCAGAAAAAGAACCAGCTTTAGCAGAATCTTGGGAATTTTCCGATGATAAATTGACCATTATTTTTACCTTAAGAGAAGGTTTAAAATGGTCTGATGGAAAACCTTTAACGGCTGATGATGTCGTTTTTAGTTACAATGATTTATATTTGAATGAGAAAATACCTAATAATTATCGGGATAGTTTTAGGGTAGGTAAAAAGGGAGATTTTCCGACAATTAAAAAACTGGATGATCGACGCATTGAGTTTAAAATTACTGAACCCTTTGCGCCTTTTTTAGACAATGCTAGTATTCCAATTTTACCGGCCCATATATTACGCAAGACCATTCAAGAAACAGATAAAGCAGGAAATCCAGTCTTTATAAGCACTTGGGGCACAGATACACCTCCTGAGCAAATTATTGTTAATGGCCCTTATAAACTCAGAGAATATGCGACCAGTCAGCGCATTGTTTTTGAGCAAAATCCTTATTATTGGAAAAAAGATCAAGAAGGACAACAATTACCAAATATTGAAAGAGTGGTTTGGGCAATTGTAGAATCTACCGATACAGCTTTATTACAATTTCGCTCAGGAAGTTTAGACTCGATTAGTGTTACCCCTGAATATTTTTCTCTCTTAAAACAGGAAGAAAATCGCGGAAACTTTACCGTTTATAATGGTGGCCCTGCTTACGGAACAACCTTTATGTCTTTAAATCTAAACCAAGGTAAACGGGATGGTAAACCCTTAGTTGATCCCATTAAATCCGCTTGGTTTAATAATATAAATTTCAGAAAAGCAGTCGCTTACGGGATTGATCGCCCTCGGATTATTAATAATATTTATCGAGGTTTGGGTGGCCCACAAAATACCCAAGAATCTGTGCAATCTCCTTTTTATAATAAATCAGTAAAGGGGTATGATTATGATCCTGCAAAAGCGAAAAAACTGCTTTTACAAGAAGGTTTTAAATATAATCAAGGGGGAGAATTATTCGATAGTAAAGGAAATCAAGTCAAGTTTACTTTAATTACCAATGCTGGCAATAAAATTCGAGAAGCAATGGGGGCCCAAATTAAAGAAGATTTGAGAAAGTT
The DNA here is from genome assembly GCF_034932065.1 of Crocosphaera sp. UHCC 0190. Lineage (NCBI taxonomy): Bacteria > Bacillati > Cyanobacteriota > Cyanophyceae > Chroococcales > Aphanothecaceae > Crocosphaera > Crocosphaera sp. UHCC 0190. The sequence continues at coordinate 96,201 of NZ_JAYGHP010000007.1, read as the reverse complement.
AGGAATGCAGGTAGATTTTAGTCCTTTAGCGTTTAATGTTTTAGTTGATAAACTTAGTAATTCCTTAGATTGGGAGGCACATATTATCGGATTTACGGGAGGAAATGAACCCCATTCACCTAATATTTGGTACACGGATGGTAACTTACATATGTTCAACCAACAACCCCAAGCAGGAAGTCAACCTATTACCGGACAAGTTTTTGCTGACTGGGAAAAAGAAATCGAAGCTTTATATGTTGCAGGATCTCAAGAATTAGTCCTAGAAAAGCGCAAAGAAATTTATAATAAAAGCCAAGAATTAGTATCAGACTATTTACCGTTTATTTATTTAGTTAATCCTTATTCTTTGGCGGCGGTTAGAAACCGTTTTGATGGAATTCAATATTCCCCATTGGGCGGTGCATTCTGGAATATTGAGAAACTTTCGGTTAATGATATGACTGAGGAACAAAATTAATGATTGTTAACTCCTACTTTCTCTTTTGACCATAAATTTAAACAGTTAGTTATACTTAGTAAGGTGGGCATTGCCCACCCTACATTAGACTTCTTGCAGAAGTAAGGCAAAAGGCAAAAGTTAGAAAATTCCAGGCTTTGGCCCATGGTAATCTTCGTTATGTGGGACTTTTGCAAGAGGTTTAATTAATCAGCTTCTAAGAATTTAAGATAACTTTCACTCAACTCTTTAACCGCTAATTCATAGAATTCTTTGCCATGTTCAGGAGTCGCTAAAGCAGGATTTGATCCCATTCTACCATCAGGATAATGAGCGCGAAAATCTGCCGCCCCATAAATGGGATATCCTGACCCCACATCAGCAGACAAAGGCGCATTTTTAATAGAATCAGGATACACATATTGAGTCAACGCAACCTCAGATGGAGTCGCATGGGAACCCTCTTGATCGCCATATAATTCCTTCGCTTTTTGATAAACAGAACGACACATAAACCAGTTACCCACCTGACAATGAACTTGAGCAGCTTGGGCAATTTTTAGCTGAGATAACTGATAATAAGTCTCTGAAAAAGCCGCTTTTAACGTAGCAATATTGCCCCCATGACCATTGATAAAAAAATAGCGAGTAAACCCCGCTTCCGTTAAACAGGTAAGATAATCAATAATCACCTGAATTAAGGTACTAGGACGTAAACTCATGGTGCCAGGAAAGGCTGTATGATGTAAAGCCATCCCGACATTAATTGTCGGCCCCACCAAGCTATTAGTTGCCTCTCCCACTCCTTTAGCGATCGCCTCTGCACAGATGGCATCTGTCCCAATAAGGCCAGTGGGGCCATGTTGTTCCGTTGAACCAATAGGAATAATGATACCCTGATTGGTTTGTAGATAATGTTCAACTTCTTGCCAGGTACTGAGATGTAATAACATAATCAATGAAAATAAAGAAACAATAAAGAAACTTTTTCAGCCACAGCGTCCGGTTTTGTTGTATATGTTGGCATAGAATGAAAAAGTTGAGTAATTATGCTGTCTTTTGACTTGTCTCAAAATTCCCCTAACCCCTCTGTTGTTCGGACTCACCGCATTCTCGTGGTGGAGGATGAAGATGTCATTCGAGATATGATTGTTCTGGCCCTAGAAGAAGAAGGTTACGCCGTCGTAACAGCCAGCGATGGACGGACTGCCTTAAATTTATTGCAGCAAGATGAAGACAACGCTAAGGCAGCAGATATGGAGTTTGATCTGCTGATCTTGGATCTGATGTTACCACAGGTCAACGGCTTAGATATTTGTCGTTTACTGCGTTATCAAGGCAATATTGTGCCGATTTTAATTCTGAGTGCCAAGGCCAGTGAAACTGATCGGGTTTTGGGGTTAGAAGTAGGGGCAGATGATTATTTAACTAAACCCTTTAGTATGCGGGAATTAGTGGCTCGTTGTCGGGCTTTGATTCGTCGTCAAGGCTTTAGTAATGTGTCCTCTGCGCCTGTGCGAAAGTTCCGCGATATTACCCTATTTAGCGAAGAATGTCGGGTAGTGGTTCGAGAGGAAGAAATTAACCTTTCTCCCAAAGAATATCGTTTATTAGAGCTATTTATGAGCTATCCTCGCCGTGTTTGGTCGCGGGATCAATTAATTGAACAAATTTGGGGGCCAGATTTTTTAGGGGATACCAAAACCGTTGATGTTCATATTCGTTGGTTACGGGAGAAACTAGAAAAAGATCCCGGTCAACCAGAATATTTAATCACTGTACGGGGGTTTGGCTATCGTTTTGGCTAAAAAATGATACTTTAACTAAAGATTTTGGGCTTTCCTCTCCTTGTTATGATAGGCTGAAAGTCCAAGGAAAAAGGATGATAAAGGCCTTGGTGATTGTCCTTAGTTTTCTGCCTATCTGGAAGATTTTCCCCTTGATAACCATGAAACACACTCTTTCTGTTTTAGTTGAAGATGAAGCGGGAGTTTTAACCCGTATCGCTGGTTTATTTGCCCGTCGTGGGTTCAATATTGAAAGTTTAGCTGTAGGGCCGGCTGAACAAGTTGGGGTTTCCCGGATCACCATGGTGGTTCCTGGAGATGATAATAGCATTGAACAATTAACTAAGCAACTATACAAATTGATTAATGTTCTTAAGGTAAATGATATTACTCAAACCCCTTGTGTTGAACGGGAATTAATGTTAATTAAAGTCAATGCCAATGCCTCTAACCGAGCAGAAGTGCTGGAATTAGTGCAAGTTTTTCGAGCGAAAATTGTCGATATGTCTGAAGAAACAGTCACCGTAGAAGTCGTTGGCGACCCTGGTAAAATGGTGGCAATTTTTCAGATGTTAAATAAGTTTGGCATTCGGGAAGTGGCCCGCACGGGTAAAATTGCCCTAACCCGCGAATCACGGGTTAATACTGAATACCTGAAATCTCTTGAAGCTAAGGTATTTTAAGCTTACACCCTAAAGGGTTCAGCTATACAGACAAAGCCCGCCTTCGCGGGCTTATCATTAGGCTGTGCAGACAGCCTTTGTTGTTTTAGTATCAGGCTTTAGACTGTATATAGTTGTTGATTTTGCTTATTAGATTTTTACAGGACTGACCAATAGAAGTTACCCCTAGGGGCAATTCATGAATTGCCCCTACAAAAAACATAAATCATGTTGGTGTTTCGTCAGTCCTATTTTAGTTGTTTTTCATATAAATTATGCAATAAATTTTCTAATTGTTCCTCTGAACAACATTCAATTAAAGCATAAAAAACATCGAGTAATTTTGCCCCACTGTCTCCGTGCATGGCACTTAAAGCCCAAACATCTTCTACCCAGTCTTGGGGATAAGTTTCTTCAAAAATGACTCTTTCTAAGAGTTGTTTGATTTCGGGTTTAGAAATTGACATATTACTTACAATAATTTAGTTATATTTTAAAGCATATTGCTTCAATTCATTGAGGGACACAACTTCTAAAGCTCTCGCATGAGTCGCTTCTAAAATCACAGGAGGAGCAACCCCTGCATCTTTAGCTTCTTGCCAACGCTCAGCACATAAACACCAGCGATCGCCTGGTTTTAACCCAGGAAAATTATAGGCTAACATGGGGGTACTTAAGTCATTTCCCTGCAATTTTGTAAAGGCTAAAAATTCAGCCGTCATTTGAGCGCAAATTACGTGAACCCCAAAATCTTGACCCCCTGTGCGACAATATCCATCTCGATAATATCCGGTGATGGGATCAGTACAACACACTTTTAAATCCGTTCCTAAAACATTTTTGCCATCTATCATTGTTTGAATTCCTTTAATGGTTAGGTAATCAAAAATAGGTTAAATAAATCAGCCAAATTTGTAATGTTTTCTCACATCACCACGAATATGCCAAGTACAAGACATTCCAGCAGGAAAGGTCACTAAATCCCCTTTTCCCATCGAAACGGGTTGCTCCCCATCAGGAGTGACAATGACATCTCCTTCGAGAAAATAACAGGTTTCTGACTCATCATAAGTCCAGGGGAAGATAGAGACTTCTTTACTCCAGGTAGGCCAACCTTTAACCCCTAATTCTTCTAAACGTGCTTCACTAGGTTGATGTTCAATCTTAATGGCAGTGGTTGCTTGATTACTCATCTTTAAAGGCTTTTTCTGTTACAAAATTAACTAACCAACATTTTAACTATAAAGTTAATCTTAAAATCTGTAAAGGGGTTCAGTGAAATTTGGGTTTTCCGGCTGGTTTGTTAATATTTGATTAATTACAAGCCCCTTAGTTGTGGACTTACAGTAACGTTATTAGAAATTCACCGTATTGTATTAGTTAAGAAAAATTTACTGTTATAAATATGAGCAAATTTTCTGGTTTTTGCTGGGGATTATGGGGATTACTTATTCCTTTAATTCCACAAGCTGCTTTAAGTGCAGACAAAATTTACTTTATTTATGGGCCCTTCAATTTTCCGCTTTCCGTTGATTCTTTAGAAGTATATGCTAAAGAGGGGAAAATTACGAAAGAATTTTCTCTTTATGCTAGTCAATTTGATGAACAGACTTTAATTGAACTGCGTCAAACTTTACAGGAACGTCATACTATTGATGGGGTCAGATTTTCCCGTTTATTGCGAACCCCTTTAATGGAAGATTTATTAAAAAGTATGGGGCAAATTTTTAGTACCCATCCTAATTCTAATGGATTTTACGCCATTCGTGGGGCCTTAGTTTCTGCTGCTATTCATCAGGATAAAGAGGGATGGACAGCAATCGATGTAATGCGTAATTTTCCGACTGATAGTATTGCTATTGATACACAACTTGCTACAAAAATGCTCAAAAACACTAAATTTTAAGGGTTAAAATTATGAAAAGAAGAGACTTTTTAATTCAATCTACCTTAACCGCTTTGGGAACGATGGCATTGCATAATTTACCGGTACAATCTCAACCCATGTATAAACAATATAGTTCTTACAAAAGTTGGAAAAGTGACAATAGTTTTTTGAAGGGAATTAATGCCCCAGTTTTCCAAGAACTTGATATTACTAATTTAAAAGTATCGGGAACAATTCCACCAGAAATTAGGGGAATGTATGTTCGTAATGGCCCTAATCCCATGTTTAAACCAGAGTCTTATAATTATCCCTTAGAAGGGGATGGAATGTTACATGGAATTTCCTTTGAAAATGGAAAAGCTAGTTATAAAAATCGTTGGATTCAAACTCGCGGACTTGCTTATGAAAGGTTTGAAGGAAAAGAACTTGATGAATTAAAATTTAAGAATTATGCAAATACAAATATCATGTCCCATGGGGGCAAACTTTTGGCTTTATATGAGATTGGTTTACCCTATGAAATAACTCAAGAATTAGAAACAGTTGGAGAATGGAATTTCCAGGGAAATTTAGAACAGTCCATGACAGCCCATCCCAAAATCGATCATACCACAGGAGAATTACATTTCTATCGTTATTCATTTTTTAATTCACCTTATTTACATTATTATATTGCTGATAAACAAGGAAAAATTATTAGAAATTATCCGATTGAAATTGCAAAACCTGTCCTGATACATGATATGGCACTCACTGAAAATTATGCCATTTTCTTTGACTGTCCTTTGGTTTTTAATCTGGAAAAAGCAAAGGCAAATAATACCCCTTTTACTTGGGAACCTGAAGGGGGAACAACCATTATTTTAGTTGATCGTCATCATCCTGAAAAAAAACCTATTTATCTGAAAATAGGAGCATTTTGGCTATGGCATTTTATGAATTCCTTTGAAAAGGATAATCAATTAACAATTGATTTTGTTCACTATTCTAAAATGAACCTAGAAACCAATCTAGAAGCAATTTCATCTAATAAGTCTAATCTACAAAGAATGACTATTGATTTAAAAAGTCATCAAATTAATCAAAGATCTATTGATGATCATTCCATTGAATTTCCTGTTATTGATAGTCGTAGAATGGGACAACCCTATCGCTTTGGTTATACCCCTTATATTGACAATAACTTACTCGCTAAAAAACAAACTATTGGCTATTTTCCTGCTTTAATTCAATATGATATGGTTAACCAAAATCATAAAACTCATCAACTGAAACCAGGTTGTTATTGCGGAGAAGCTTCCTTTATTCCCCACCCCAATAAAACTGGTGAATTAGATGGCTATGTGGTCACTTTTGTTTACAATGAAAATACAAATACCAGTGATTTATTAATTATTGATCCTGCTAATTTTGAACAAGAACCCATCGCAACTGTCCATTTACCTGTACGGGTTCCTAGTGGGTTTCATGGTAACTGGATAAGTTAGAATTTGTAGGGGCAATTCATGAATTATCCCTACTATTTGTTTCTCAGACATTTATAGGCAGTTGAAGGATGAATAAGCTACCTTTGTTAACTTCACTTCTCACTTCAATTTTACCGTGATGAGCTTCCGCGATCGCTTGAGCAATAGATAACCCTAAACCCGAACCTCCTTCTTTTCTCGAACGACCTTGATCAACTCGATAAAACCTTTCAAAAATATGTTTTAATGCTTGTGAATTAATACCAATTCCCGTATCTTTTACTTTAATTATCGCTAATTTATTATTTCTTTCTAAAATTATTATTACTTTCCCTCCCTTGGAAGTATATTGAATCCCATTAACCACTAAATTAAAAAGTAAACGATAAATTTGTTCGGTATTTCCTAGGATTTCTAAGGGATAATTAACCCTGATGTCTGCTTGTAGTAAAACATCTAATGATATTGCCAGAGATGCTAATTCTTCTAGGACATCACTAATGAGATTATTAAGACAAATTTTCTCATATTTAATATTAATAGAGTTGGATGTTAACTGCCAATCTAAACGAGATAACATCAATAAATCAGCGACTAAAATAGATAATCTTTGGGTTTGTCGTCCTAAGATAGATAAGGTCTCTTTTGCTTCTTTTTCTGTTAAGGTTGAACTCATTAAATGAGATTCTACTGTAGCACGAATTGCCGCTAAAGGTGTTCTTAATTCATGGGCCGCATCCCCCGTAAATTGTTGAATTTGACGATAGGATTGGGAGACAGGTTTCATGGTTAAGCCTGTTAATATCCAAGCAGAAGCCCCAATTAAAAGAATCGCTAAAGGCAATCCCAACAGTAATATTATAGCAACATTTTTTAGATAATTATCAAAATCTTCAAGACTTCTAACAACTTGAAGATATCCCCAATTTTCCCCCTTTCTATTATGTAACATATAGGAGATTTGTAAATAACGTTTTTGTTGACTATCTTTTAAAATTTCCTGTTGTTTTTGATGTTTTTCAATTGGTAATCCTTTTGGTTGTTGTCCGTTAAAGGCGACTAAGTTACCAGAAAGATCAAACAGGTGTAAATAATATTGACCCTTCTCAATTGCCCCCAAACGATAATTAGAAAGATTATTTTTAGAAATACAAGGATTATTAACCCGACACAAATTAGGCATTAATTGAATAACTTCATCCTCTAATATTCCCGGTTGATCAAGCATCGGTTCAAAACTATCATGTAGGGTTCCTGCAATAGTTTTTAATTCTTTTTCAATGGTAATCTGATGAGCATGAATAATTGCTTCATAAACCCCAAAACCCAGAATTATCAAAACAATACTAATAATTCCAACATACCAACTTGCTAAACGTCTCTGTGTTTGTTGAAATAAAGGGAAATATGTTTTTTCTTGTTCCATGAGTATCCTGTTAATTTGAATTATCAAGGGTAAATTGATAACCTAATCCATAAATTGTTTTAATCCAATTTTCACCCCCATAGGGTGCTAACTTTTGTCTTAATAAACGAATTTGAGCAGCAACAACATTACTCATTGGTTCATTTCCCCATTCCCAAACTTGAGAGAGTAATTGATCGCGGGTAACAATTTGATTAGGATGTTTCATGAAGTATTCTAAGAGTTGAAATTCTTTTCTTGTTAATTCAATTAACTGATTATTGCCCTTTTCTTCTTTATAAAAAATGGCATATTTACCATAGTCTAGAGTTATATTTCCTAAAGTCAATTGTTGAGGATTAATATAAGGTGAACGACGTTGTAAAGCGCGTAATCTGGCTAATAACTCTGCCATACCAAAGGGTTTAACTAAATAATCATCAGCACCTGCATCTAAACCAATAACCTTGTCTTCTTCTTGATCTTTAGCTGTTAAAATTAAGACGGGTAAAGGATTATTTTTTTGTCGTATTTTTTTGAGTAAATCAATTCCTAATAACTTAGGCAGCAACCAGTCAAAAATCCCCAAAGTATACTGTTGAGAACCCATTTCTAAAAAGCTTAATCCTTCTTCCCCATCTTGCGCCCAATCTACAATATAATTATGTTCAGTTAACGTGCGTTTAATTGCCTTTCCTAAGTCGGGTTCATCTTCCACTAAAAGAATACGCATAAATTTAAAAGTTTTCTCTTGATGTTGATATTTCTATCATTAACATAATAATCAATGATTATGACTCAAAAAAATCATAGCGTCATTTCATCCTGATTTCATTTTTAGGCGCAATAATAAAGGTGAGATCAACTACGACTTAAAAAGATAACATCATGAAACTTATAAGTAATCACGTTATTACAGCGATCGCATTGGGAATAAGCACATCATTAACCAGTCTTCCTGTTGTCGCAGAAACTTCTCCTATTACCCCTATTATAGTCGCTCAAGCAAGCTCATCAATGACTCCTGAGCAAATACGTCAAAGTTATCAAAAATCCATCGGACAAATGCAGCAAATGCTTAAAGAAATGCAAGAAGAAATGAACCAAATGACTCCAGAAGAAATCACCCAAATGCACAAGCAACATCAACAGATGATGTCAGAAATGGAGCAATTAGCAGGACAAATACACCAAATGGGGGAAATGGTGGGAATTGGAACTGGAACTATGAACCATCATCAGACTCAACAATAAACTGAAAATTTTTAAAGCAATTTCATGGTGATTTCATTTTCTTTTGTCATACTCAAAATGTAGTCAATTTTAGGATTCTTCAACAATAATGAAAAGGTTAAAATCTGCTTTAATATTGGGAATAGTCATTAGTGGAACTTTTGCGATCGCCTTAATTTCCAACCCAGTCAATGCAAAAACCCTAGACAAAAATCAATCTCAATTAACACAAGATTGGTATAATAATTGTGGTAATCATGACCATGAAGGACATGAGCAAAATTCTCATCCTCCCAAGAAAGGAAAATCATAAATAATCTGGGAGTGGGTTCTTGAAAGAATCAATTAATACAACAAATACATTAAATAAAATTGCCCCTACAGGCTATTTTGTATTGTAATTTTTAAGATCTCAAGTAACTCCTGTACGAAAAAACTTGTATTGTCAATCAAGATTATTATAATTATGAAAAATCCATTAAATAGACGTAACTTTTTGCGTTTGACAACAGGACTAGGTTTAGCTGTTGGATTAGATTATTTAACTCCTGCTCATAGTCAACCGATGAAGGGTCAAAAAGCAGTTCAAGATAACTCAAAATATTCTGATGTTATTGACTTAACAATTCAAGAAACTAGCGTTAAAATTGGTGGTCGAAAAGCCACAGGAATCACCGTCAATAATACCATTCCTGCGCCTTTAATTCGTTTAAAAGAAGGACAAACCGCCAAAATTAACGTTACTAATAATCTTAATCAAGATACTTCTATTCATTGGCATGGTATCATATTACCATCTAAAATGGATGGAGTTCCTGGGGTTAGTTTTGCGGGAATAAAACCAGGTCAAACCTTTACTTATGAATTTCCAGTTATTCAGAATGGAACCTATTGGTATCACAGTCATAGTGGACTACAAGAACAACGGGGTCATTTTGGTGCAATGATTATTGATCCCATAGAACCAGAACCCTTTGAATATGACAAAGATTATGTTGTAATTCTTTCTGACTGGACTTATGAAGACCCCCATGATGTATTAAGTAATCTCAAAAAAATGAGTGCTTATTACAACAACCAAAGACGAACTATTGAACACTTATCTGATGATTCTATGTGGAGGGAAATGCGAATGGACCCCACAGATATTGCTGATGTAACAGGTGCTACTTATAGTTATTTAATGAATGGTTTAGTTCCAGAAACAAATTGGACAGGAATTTTTAAACCAGGGGAAAAAGTCAGATTGAGATTTATTAATGCTGCGGCCATGACTTTTTTTGATGTGCGTATTCCTGGTTTAAGAATGACCGTTGTGCAAGCAGATGGTCAGAATATTCAACCTGTTACTGTTGATGAATTTCGTATTGGAGTCTCAGAAACTTATGATGTCATTGTACAACCAAGAAAAGAGGAAGCTTATACTATTTTTGCAGAAACAATGGATCGTAGTGGTTATGCACGTGGAACTTTAGCTATTAGTAAAGGAATGAGCGCACCTATTCCTAAACTTCGAGAACGTCCCGTCCGTTCAATGAAAGATATGGGAATGAATCATGATATGTCAGGAATGAATAATAATTCAACCATGAATCATGATAGTTCAGGACATAATGATCACGGTTCTATGAATCATGATGCTTCAGAAAATATGGATCATACAACAATGGAACATGATATGTTCAATGATGAAGCAGTTATGAATGATTCTAACGATTTCGGTGTAGGAAATGCTGGTGTTCCCATGATGGTACAAAGTCGTTTAAATGAACCAGGAATTGGGTTAGAAAATACAGGAACTCGTATTTTAGTTTATAGTGATCTTCGTAATATTATTCCTGGTTATGACCAACGAAAACCAGACAGAGAAATAGAACTACATTTAACAGGAAATATGGAACGTTATATGTGGTCATTTAATGGCAAAAAATATTCAGAAGAAAAAGAAATTACCTTTTATAAAGGGGAAAGATTACGTCTAACTTTTATCAATCAAACTATGATGGAACATCCCATCCATTTACATGGAATGTGGATGGAATTAGATAATGGTGCAGGTCAATATAAACCTCGCAAACATACCGTGATTGTTAAACCTGCTGAGAAAATGTCTGTCGAAGTTAACGTTGATGTGACGGGTAAATGGCCCTTGCATTGTCATTTACTTTATCACATGAAAGTGGGAATGTTTCGGACTGTTGCGATTGCTGATCGTCCGGTTGAGGCCAGTTAAATGAACTCAAAAATAATTATTTATTCTAGTTTTTTAACTGGATTCTTGTCTTTAATTAATATTCCTATTGTTCAATCTGAAACCACACAGCATTTAGAAATTTTCAAGCTCAAGGAAACAATTACTAACAATAATCAGGACATATTTACACAAGATTTTGATGATGATTTTGTAGCCAATGAAAACTTTAATCAAGAATTCGCACAACAAGAATATGAGGTTCCTGATACTAATGAAGAAAACGAAGAAAACTGGCCGTCACCCATAGAAGATGACGAAATTTTTTGGCTTTTATTAGTTGATAGATTAGAATATCGTGCAAGTGATGGAAAAGATTTATTTTATTGGGATGTTCAAGGTTGGGTTGGAGGTGACTATGAAAGAATTTGGTTAAAAACCGAGGGAGAAGTTGCTTTTGCTGAAAAAGAAAGTGGAGACGCTGAAATACAACTGCTTTATGGTTATTTAATTGCCCCTTTTTGGGATTTACAAGTGGGTTTACGATATGATAGAGAATATGGCCCTGATGATGATAAAGGTCGTGTCTTTGCTGTCATTGGAGTAGAGGGATTAGCTCCTAATTTATTTGAAGTTGATACCGCTTTATTTATTAGTGAAAATGGAGATATATCAGCAAGACTTGAAGTAGAACAAGAATTATTAGTGACTCAAAAATTAATTTTGCAACCCAGATTTGAGATTAATCTTGCTGCTCAAGAAGTAGAAAATTTTGGGATTGGTTCAGGGGTTAATGATATTGAATTCGGGTTACGGTTACGTTATGAAATCAATCGTAATCATGCTCCTTATTTGGGGATTAATTGGATACGTTTAGTCGGAAGAACATCTGATTTCTCCAGAGAAGAAGGGGAAAGTGTTGATAATTTTTCTGTAGTAGGAGGAATTAGGCTGTTATTTTAAAAATAGCCTAATTATCAAGGTAATTATGGCAACATAGATATAATTTAATTTTAAAATCCTGTTAATCTTAAACTTCCGATAAAAATTTATGATAAGATTGTAAGGGATGGTCATTACCTCATAAGTTTCTAAAAATGTCACCTAAGTTTTCCTATCCAAACACCCCGCAACAAGATGTGATTGATGTTTATCATGGGATCGAAGTTAAAGATCCTTATCGTTGGTTAGAAAACCCAGACTCAAAAGAAAGTCAAGCTTGGATAGCAGCACAAAATAAGATTACTTTTGATTATTTATCCCAAATTTCAGCCAGAGAAACCATTAAACAACGGTTAACCCAACTATGGGATTATGAAAAGTATAGTATTCCCTTTAAAGAAGGCGATCGCTATTTTTATTTTAAAAACAATGGCTTACAAAATCAAAGCGTTTTATACACCTTAAAAAATCTTGATGATGAACCCACAATTTTATTAGATCCTAACACCATTACAGAAGATGGGACAGTGGCTTTATCAGGCTTATCCATTTCTAAAAATGGTCAATATTTAGCCTATGGGTTATCCACATCCGGATCAGATTGGGTAGAATGGAAAGTTAAAGAAATTGAAACGGTCAACGACTTATCCGATCATCTCAAATGGATTAAATTTTCCGGTGCATCTTGGACAAAAGATAATCAAGGATTTTTCTATAGTCGTTATAATGAACCCAAGGAAAAAACAAAACTTGAAGACATCAATTATTATCAAAAACTCTATTATCATCAGTTAGGAACCCCCCAAACTGAAGACATTTTAATTTATGATCGTCCTGACGAAAAAGAATGGGGGTTTAGTGGCAATGTTACCGAAGATGGACAATATTTAATTATTAGTGTTTGGAAAGGAACAGATCCCAAAAATCTCATTTTTTATAAAGATTTAACTAACCCCAATGCTCAAGTAATTGAACTGATCAACGAATTTGAAGCTGATTATAGCTTTATCGATAATGATGGCTCAAATTTTTATTTTCGCACTGATTTAAACTCTCCTAAAGGTAAAGTAATTAAGATTGATATTAATCAACCGAATAAAGAAAATTGGCTAGAAATTATCCCTGAAACAGACGAAACCCTAGAAGATGTTGGTATTTTAAATAATCAATTTATTTGTGACTATCTAAAAGATGCCTATTCCTGTATTAAAATCTTTGATTTACAAGGGAATTTTATCCGAGAAGTAACCTTACCTGGAATCGGAACCGTTGGGGGATTTGGTGGTAAAAAACATGATACAGAAACCTTCTATAATTTTACCAGTTTTACGACACCTTCAACCATTTATCGTTACGATATGATTACAGGAGAAAGTACCCTTTTTCGCCAACCCAGTGTAGACTTTAATCCTGATATTTTTGAAACAAAACAAATATTTTATCAGAGTAAAGACGGGACACAAATCCCTATGTTTATTACTCACAAAAAAGGGTTAAAATTTGATAGCAATAACCCGACTTATCTCTACGGATATGGTGGCTTCAATGTCTCCTTAACCCCTAATTTCTCCATAAGTAATCTTGTTTGGATGGAAATGGGAGGAGTTTACGCTGTTCCCAACTTAAGAGGAGGGGGAGAATATGGGGAAGAATGGCATCAAGCAGGGATGAAAAATAAGAAACAAAATGTCTTTGATGACTTGATTACTGCTGCCGAATGGTTAATAACGAATAACTATACATCTCCTCAAAAATTAGCCATTGGTGGGGGTAGTAATGGGGGGTTATTAGTGGGAGCTTGTATGACCCAAAAACCCGATTTATTTGCGGCTGCTTTACCTGCTGTGGGGGTATTAGATATGCTGAGATTTCATAAATTTACCATAGGTTGGGCTTGGTGTTCCGAATATGGAAGTGCAGAAAATGAAGCAGATTTTAAGACACTTTATGCCTATTCTCCCTTGCATAATTTAAAGTCAAAAACTGCTTATCCTGCTACAATGATTACAACAGCAGATCATGATGATCGTGTGGTTCCTGCCCATAGTTTTAAGTTTGCTGCGGCTTTACAAAATGCTCATATTGGAGATAAAGCTGTATTAATTCGCATTGAAACAAAAGCGGGTCATGGGGCGGGAAAACCTACCACTAAAATGATAGAAGAAATTGCTGATAAGTGGTCATTTTTAGTCGATAATTTACACATGAATTGTTAAATCAGAAAGCTTTCTAATAAACTTCATCATGAGAGCCTAGCGTTAGCAACAAAATATCATTTTCCTCTCTAGTAAATTTAAACAAAATACGATTAAATTTAAACAAAATACGATAACTATAATCAATGGAACATGACCAAATTCCTGAAAATTCCCCTTTTAGTTTATGGGTTCGTAGACTGGGATGAAAAGGATTCTTGCTTAACTGCTCTAGCCTCTGTTGAGGATTTTGATGAACTAGACGCTTAAATTTTCGGGTAAATGTCTCAGTCCAAAGTAAATTTTTCATTCGTCTAATTCTGCCATTAAATCTGCCACTGAACCTTGTTTAAAATTACCTGAAAGATAATTCTGTTCAGCTTCAGTAATGTCTTGTAAGAGTTCTTGACGTTTATGTTCTCCTAGACGATTTTGAATAATATCTATAAGTATAGTTTGTTCCTCTGGCGAAAGAGCTTCGACAGTTTCTATTGCTTTTTGAAAGGTTGAGGTATTTTCCATAGGATTAGAATTGATTGATTTTTTCTATTTTATCATTCTTCTTCTAGAGCAAAATCTACTCGATTATAAATATCTAAAATAGAAAGTTGAAAATACACCGAATATAATTTTAAAATATCATTTTCTGATTCATAAGTTTTAAAAAGCCATTCCCCATTATTTTGTTTATAAAATTGTTCAATATAATAACTATATTGATCGATTAATATATATTCTTTAAATTCGGGAATTGAGCGATAAAATTTAAACTTATCAGTCCGATCATAATCTCTCGTAGATTTCGATAATACCTCTACAATAATTAACGCATTGATTATATTATTTGTCCCTTTTCCCTCATAAACAGGTTTACCTTTAACCACCATCACATCAGGATAGGTATATAAGCGATATTCTGGCATCCATAACCGCACATCACTCATGAAAACCCAATAATCCTCATTGTTGATATTGGTCGGAAAAATTTTATAAAAATTACCAGCAATAAGATTATGATTAATGGTTGCTCCTGTCATCGGAATAATTTCTCCGTCTCGATATTCATTTTTATATTCTGCTGTTTCTTCTAACTGACAATATTCTTCTGATGTGTAATACTGTTTTTCAATTTGGACTTGCATATTAACCTCTATTCTCCTATTTAAAAATAAGGTGGGCATTGCCCACCCTACTAAACTATTGAGCGACTTTTTCTTTGTCTTTTTGGGCTAAGAATTGCTCTAACTCTGTTAACGCATCTGCATCAACTTTTGTTTGCATGGGACAGAACTTTGGCCCACACATTGAACAAAATTCCGCCGTTTTGTAGATGTCTGCGGGCAAGGTTTCATCATGATATTCTCGCGCCCTTTCAGGATCTAAAGATAACTCAAATTGACGATTCCAATCGAAATTATAACGAGCCTGAGACAGTTCATCATCCCGATCGCGGGCCCCCGGACGATGACGGGCAATATCAGCAGCATGAGCCGCTATTTTATAGGCAATTAAGCCATTTCTGACATCCTCTGCATCAGGCAACCCTAAATGTTCTTTGGGGGTAACATAACACAACATCGCTGTACCATACCAACCGGCCATAGCTGCACCGATCGCTGAGGTAATATGGTCATAACCTGGGGCAATATCTGTCACCAAGGGACCTAAAACATAGAAAGGTGCTTCTGAACACTCCTCCATCTGCTTTTTAACATTAAACTCAATTTGGTCCATCGGTACATGGCCTGGCCCTTCAACCATCACCTGCACATCATGTTCCCAAGCGCGACGAGTCAACTGGCCCAAGGTTTTCAGTTCTGCAAGTTGCGCTTCATCTGACGCATCATGGGTACAACCAGGCCGTAAAGAGTCCCCTAAACTGAAAGAAACATCGTATTTCTTGAAGATTTCGATAATTTCATCAAAATGGGTATAGAGAGGGTTTTGCTTATGATGATGCAACATCCAACGGGCAATAATACCACCCCCGCGAGAGACAATACCCGTTAAACGACTTCTAACCAAGGGCAAATGTTCTATCAGAATACCTGCATGAATGGTCATATAGTCTACCCCTTGTTGAGCGTGTTTTTCGATGATGTGGAGAAAATCATCAGGGGTCAGGGTTTCAATGTTACCGTGAACGCTTTCTAACGCTTGGTAAATGGGAACAGTCCCAATGGGAACGGGAGACGCATTAATAATGGCGGTGCGAATGGTGTCTAAGTCCCCTCCTCCGGTGGATAAGTCCATCACCGTATCGGCCCCATATTTAACCGCTAATGTCAGTTTAGCGACTTCTTCATCAAGATTGGAAGAATTAGGAGAAGCACCGATATTAGCATTAACCTTACATTTAGAGGCGATGCCAATAGCCATTGGTTCTAAATTGGTATGATTAATATTAGCCGGAATAATCATCCGTCCCCGCGCAACTTCTGCTCGAATTAACTCAGGGGGAAGGTTTTCCCGTTTCGCCACATAGTCCATTTCTTCCGTCATGACCCCTTGACGCGCATAGTGCATCTGGGATACATTTTCTTGTCCCCGTCGCTTCGCAACCCATTGTGATCTCATACTTGTATACCTCTAGAAACAGCTTCCCTACGCTGGTATTACCCAGTCTCAGGTTCTAAGGGTCTTTCTCAGCCTGGATTCCCAGACACCCCTAGCTATAAGTGTTAATTGTACCATTGATGCTTGGGCGTTTTAAGATGATGCTGTAGGTAAAGAATTTTTGCTGATCCTCTTGCAATGGTTAAAAAGATTTGTTATGCTTGTTAAGCACTGGAAAAAATTCAGTTGCCGGGATAGCTCAGTTGGTAGAGCAGAGGACTGAAAATCCTCGTGTCACCAGTTCAAGTCTGGTTCCTGGCATTTTTTGTAATGACGAAACCCCTGATTGACTCAGGTTTTCGGTTTTTTTGCTCTATCTAAATAAGGACTAATTAGGACTAATTGGGACTAATTAGCCTTTCTAAATTTAGTCCAAATTTAGTCCAAGGCAAAAATGAGTAATTTTATCCAAAAGCTGAAAAAAGCTAACGAGATTTTAAAAGCAGTTTCAATTAATTTAACAATTGAACAACGGGGATCTAAATTGTTGCTTAGGGGAACATTCCCGCCCCGTCCTAACTCCAAGTTTACTAATTCCCATCAACAACGGTTAACGCTTAATTTACCCGCAACGGATGAGGGTTTACAAGTTGCCAAGGGTAAGGCCAAGGAAATTAGTGGTCAGTTGACCCTTGATAAGTTCAGATGGGATGATCATATAAATATAAATAATGAAACCTATATAACCATAGGTGATGCGATAGAATCCTTTGAAAGTATTATTTCAACCAACGAGAACGAAACGAGAAAACCCTTTTAACGTGGCGTGAAGATTACCTGAAACCGTTTCAGCGACTCCCTTCTGACAAACCGTTAACGGTTGAGATTCTAGAATCAGCCATTCTTCAATCTCAACCTGATACCCGACAAAGAAAGCCGCTTGCAACCAACCGAGCGATCGCCGCTTCAATAACACTATATGTAGTGAGTAACTTTTAATTACTTGGAAGTCCCGTAAAGGATTTCGCAAAATTGGCAATAAAATAAAGAGAAGTCCCCCAGAGAGAAACTAGGAGACATTAGAAAAATAGAATTATTAGGAGTTTAACCTATGACTGAACCCACTACTGTCACTTATTCCATTGCAGAAGTCCTTAAGGGCATAGAGGACAAATTCAAGAAGATAGAGGAGAAACTGGACACTATCCAGAAAGATGTAACGGATTTAAAGGTAGGCGTAGCAACCCTAACCGAGAAAGTCGAGGGTATGGACAAGCGACTAGAAAAAGTAGAAACAACCCAAAATAGTCAAGTTTGGGCGTTAATCGTTTTATTGTTCGGAGCGATTGCTACAGCAGGGGCTAGATTCTTTTTTACTGGTAATCCCTAATAATTAATGAAAACCTAGAATTTAAAGAAGTAAACCAGTTAATCACTCAAAGAGACTTAATTGAGGAAATCTATGGATTCAAGGAAGATAAGCCAACAGAAAAGAGTTTTGAAGACTTAAGTAGAACCCCTGAAAAAGTTTTAAAAACCCTTGACGATTTGATTGATATGGTGAGATCGAAGATGCCAGAATGAAAACTCTTAATTCTGGTTTAATTTCTTCCCAGTGATCGCCGAATATTCGTGAAACTTGAGTAATTAATAAATGTTTGCCATCAATAGCTTGTTTGATGTAATCGTCTGTTTCAATAATTGTGTCTTTCTCGACATCGAATAATTCACCCTTTTTCAGTTGACTGCTATCAACTTCTTTAAGTTTTATTTTAGTGTCTTGCTTGGCTTGAAATCGTCTCATGATTCACCTCTCGAATAGTAAGAATTTGATTTTTTACAACAATTGAACAGTTTCGATAGAGAATTACACAGGATGGCAGAGAACCCGCGAAAACATCAATTAACTCATGTTTACAGGTAATAGGAGCTATAACTTTAGCATCTGCTAGATAGTATCTATTAACATTTCCTTCAAAGAACCCCCATTTCTGGGCTATTTTATTCCAATGTAAGATAACATAGTGACCTTCTAGTTTTAATCGTTTAATAAAAGGGAAAAAACTAACTTTTCTATTTTCTTTGTCAGAAAAAACACCCTTATTGTTTGTTGGAAAAAACATAATTAAGACCCATAGGATAAGGTTTTAGTGGTTAAACAACAATCTTTACTAATCAAAAATAAGCTTTCAATTGGAAAGTCCGAAGATAAAGTTAAAACCCTAGAACGGTTAAGTTTTCTTGATTAGGGGTTAATTGACCATCAAAAATAACTTTAAAACTCATGTTAGAATGCCTTCAATATTAGAGTTCCAGGTTTCCCCTTGAATCCCAAAAGTAACAAAGTTAAAATTATCTCTAACTTGTTTAATCAATAGATTATGGTTTGAATCACCGCTATGATAGGGGTTTATCAGGTTTCTATTGACTTCTGAGTCATTGACTACAAAACAAGTGTTAACATTTCTAGGGGTTAAATCTTTGGGAAGAATTCTTACACTTTTTGCGATCGCTAAAAAAGTCCTTGTCTTTTGTAAAACGGCTTTAAAAGCCGTTTTACAAAAGACAAAAGTAGAGCGAACGATTTTGGGGCAAATTTCCACATTTGCATCAGCCTAGTATATAAGCCCCTAATAGGTAAAGAAGACGGAATACTATCACCTTGATAAGTTAAGGTGGGATAAGATAAACTTGAAGTTAAGCCTTCAACAAAATACATAGGGACTAAAACTGCCAATTGATCAACAGCATTTAAAGAGCCATTTTGTGCATAACTGCTTGCGTTTCTACTGCCAACGTTAGACGAATAAGTTGAGTAAGGTTTTAAAGCTGTGGTAAAACGATCAAAAGTTCCTTGACTTGGATAACTATTTGATGATGTTGTATTCCAATCAGTTACATTATTAAAACCGACATCTTCCCAAGAAACCCAGTAATCAGTATTTGCCCAATTACGGGCCACTTCTGCATAAACACACCCCATACTATTAATTTGGCCTGAATACCAACATAAATAAAGCCTGTTTTCTTGTCCTTCTGTATATTTTCCTATCGACCATTCAGAAGATAAAATCGTATTATTTCCGCCCCAATCTCCTTGAACAATAATATCAGTGGCGTTAGCTGAAACCTTAGCCCAACATTGAGTTAACCCGTTGTCACCTTTGCCAATAAAATAATTATTGGTCGTAGTATTATTGATATTATTAACGGGAATTGTCCATCCAGCTAAAAGCAAATTATCTTTAATAGAAACAGAATTAATTCAAAGATAATTAGAATTAACGACGCTTCATTGAGAGTTATTCTCAATCGCTAAAATAAATATAATTACTATTTTATCCAAACTCTGATTATTATTATCCTAAAATTTTAAGATTTACGTGAATCTTTTATTCGTTTTAATTTTTGCTTTAAGTTTTTAAAAGAATCGGTTTGAACAATATCAGCAACTTGTTTTGCTTGCTTACCTTTATCAATTTCAATCCGTAATTCTTGCACTTGCTGACGTAATTTAGTTTCTCTGATTTCCACTTGTTTCGCCATATTTTGAAAGACGCGAGCGAGTTGTCCTAATTCGTCTTCCCTTGCTGCTACGTCATTCAGACTATCAATGGTAAAAGACTCACTTTCAACTGCTGCTGCTGCTTCTGTTACTAATTTAACTTGCTGCAAATACTTCAGCATGATCTGATTTTTTTCGTAAATTTCGTTCTCTAAATCTGTTGAATGTTCCGTAATCGTTTCTAAGAGAATTTCCAGATCTTCTTTATCATTTTTAAACTCTTCAATTTGTTTGTGAAGTGTTTTAATCTGATTTACCAGTTGTTCTTGAGATAGTTGATCGTCAAGCATCATTAATATCTATTCAAATTCTAGGGTCAAAGTTGGCATTAATCGCTGAAGATTTTTTAAAGATTTTCCCTGCCAAGGAATGGCTTGAGATCCTTTCACAAAAATATTACTGGTCTTTTGTTTACGAATATTAATAACAAATTTAGAAAGCATACTAATCCCAGAACTATTGAGAAATTCTAGTGCTTTTAAATCGAGGGTAATCGTTTCATGATTCTGCTCAGCAACCTGATTTAATAAGTTAACAATAGGTTCATATTCTTCAACGCCACTTAATCGTAATGAACCTTGAAAACTAATGGTTATGGTTTCTGCATTATAATCAACTCGATAGCTATCAGCTTTAACTTCCATTGTTAATAACTCCTTTTGTCCCATAAATCAGTCATAATTCGCCCTCATTATACCTGTAATTGTACCATAGTATTGATGGTCAAGATCCCCAGGTTCTCTTCCTGACTATCAATTTTCCAACCCAAACTCGCCCCATAATCACAACAAATTGTAATTAATCCTAAGCCAGAGCCATGATTATCATCCTCTTCAGCTAATTTTTCCATCTGATTGATATATAATTCTTGAGGATCAGAAGTAATCAGGTCTTCAATGATCGGTTTAAACCGAGGCCAGTTAGCGGAAGGAATACAGTTTTTTGAAAAGAGAACCACAGTTTCATCAAACAAATGAATCCCAAATTGAATCGTGTTATGAACACTTTCATCATGAAACTTCATGGCATTTTCTAATAGTTCATTGGCAATATAACTAACTGCACCTTTAAGTTCTTTTTGGCGTTCAACTGTACTTAAATCATCTTCATCCGCCGGAAAAAATGTCGTTAAATAATCCGCCACAAAATCCGCTGATAATCCATTATTGCGCCAACGTTGTTTTAAGGGAATTGATGACGGAGAAAAGCTAATCACCAAAAATTGATCACTAGCTGGTAATTCTTCCAAAAAGTCTCCATATATCTCGTAACTTTTCATGGGTAATTTGCCATAATCTAAGAAATAAGCATAACTCGTTTAATCAAGGTTGCTGCGATCGCAGACAAGGGAAGCACTTCAACCGCGGCCCCCATTTCTACCGCCGCTTTGGGCATTCCATAAACCACAGAACTTTGTCGATCTTGGGCAATCGTATGCCATCCCCTTAAACGCAACACTTGTAGCCCGATCGCCCCGTCTCGTCCCATGCCTGTTAATAACACAGCAATACCCTTCCGACTCCAATATTGAGCCACACTCTCACAAAACACATCCACGGAGGGACGATAAGGATAATCTTGAGGCTTCTTAGTGTATGTTAGCGTTAAATTGGGGCGTAAAACTAAATGATCGTTAGTTCCCGCCAAAAAAACCCTTCCCCCTTCGAGACAACCACCATCAGGGGCTAAAATAACCGATAAGGGGGTTTGTTCATTCAGCCATTTAGCTAACCCCGAAGAAAATTGAGCATCCACGTGTTGAATAATCACAATGGCGGCGGCAAAATTGGAGGGAAACTCAGATAATACAGTCCCTAATGCGTTAGGGCCTCCCGTTGAAGCCCCAATCACAATCAACGGTGGTAAACTGAGGGGAGGATAAGATAATTTAGCTGAAGCCTTGCTTGGGGCTAAAAAGGACTCATGGGCAGTTGGGTGTTTGTGATTGAGTTTACCAATTAAAATACCCAAGGTCGCCATTTTATTGAGTAAGGTTTGGGCCAAAGTCGGTTCTCCCGATCGCCCCAAGGTGGGGGTACTCACTACATCCAAGGCCCCATAACCCATGGCTTCAAAGATTTTTGAGGAGTTTTTTTGAACGTCGGCTGTCACAATGAGAATCGCACAAGGAGATTGTTTCATGATCACTTTCGTTACTTCTGCCCCATCCAGATCTGGCATTATCATATCCATTAAAATGAGATCAGGAGTATCAATAGCGCATTTAGCGATCGCTTGACTGCCATTGCGGGCTACCCAAGCGACTTCATAGCCAGGGACAGAAGTTACCACTCGCCGCAGCATTTCTACTGCCATCACCGTATCATTAACAATTGCGATCCTCATCAGGGCTATTTAATCAGCACTATTTTTGTTTAATTACCAATAACGTGATGTCATCATAGACGGTTTGATAATCGATGTGTTGCCGAACATCTTTAATCACGGCCTCTTTAATCCCCTGGGCTGAGTATTCCCAATTTTGACTGATAATTTCACATAAGCGATCCAACCCATATAATTCTCCAGAGGGATTTTCTGCTTCGGTGATACCATCGGTATAGAGGACGACTACATCCCCAGCATTGAGCCAAATTTCCGTTTCTCCGAGAAAATCACTAATATCTTCTTCTAACCCCACAGGAAATCCTAAATCAATGGTATCAACGATTTCCACTTCTCCCCCTTTCCTGACCAGAATTAAAGATTCATGTTGACCACTTAAGCGTAGACAATTATTTTCGTAATCGAGTAAAGAAAGGGTTAAGTTTTTGTCAGAATTAATGCGCTCTACATTATCAAAAATGGTGCGATTAATCACGGATAAAAATACAAAGGGATCAGTTTCATTATGGGTCATTAAGGTACGAATGGCGGTTTGCACCATAATCATCACCACACCACTTTCTAGGCCATGACCCGTTACATCCCCAATGCCTATTTTAACCCGTCCATTGTAGTTCAAAACATCATAATAGTCCCCACCGACATCTGTGGCCGGTTCCATAAATCCCGCAATATCTAAGCCCTCAATTTTTTCTAATTCTTCGGCTTTAGGTAAAATCATCTGTTGTAGTCGGCGAGTGATTTCAATTTCTGCACTGAGACGGAGATTTTCTTCTTTAAGTTTTTCTTCGGCTTCTTTACGTTTGAGCAGGTTAATATAAGCAGTGGAATGGTAGCGAATGCGGGCAATTAATTCGACTTTATCCGGTAATTTGACTAAATAATCATTGGCTCCTAATTTAAAGGCTTCTGCTTTGATCAGGGGTTCTTCTTTGCTAGAAAGGACAATTAAGGGAACATCATGGGTAGGAGCGTCTTTGGCCCGCAAAAACCGCACTAACATTAAACCCTCTATATCAGGCATCACTAAGTCTTGTAAAATAACCATTGGTTTGACTTCTTGAACCCGTTGAAATACTTGAGTTGGATCGCGGCAATAATGAAAGATAATATCTGTTTCCGTCGCTAACATACGGCGAATGGCTTCACCGATAGTAGGCTGATCGTCAATAAGGAGGACACTAATGAAGGAGTCAAGCATTAAAGGGTTAGTAAGAACAATTCAGACCGCGATCAAATCCTTTCTTAACTATTGTACAGACTATCGCTGAGCATCTTGAAAATCCCAGGGTTTTAGCTGAGATATTTTTGTAAGATTTGCTCTAATTTGGCGACGGAGACGCGAGGGGACGGCCGAGGAATGGTTTTTTCTCCTTCGGGTAATTGTTGACGCAAGATGGGGACTTCATATTGATAAGCTTCAAACCAATCTTCACGGGTGGTAATATCCCTTATTTCTAGGTCAAATTTCAGGGTTTCCATCTGTTGCAGTTTGGTTTGTAGTCCTTCGCATAAATGACAGCCTGGTTTGCTATAAAGAATGAGTTGCATAAATAGGGATGATGGCTAATGATTAAATAATTTTAGCAGGATTTAACCACCTTAAAATCTCACTTCTGAGATTATATAAATCACGGGCAAAACTTTGTTTAACCCATTGTCCTACGGCATCTAATGGGGTAAAAACTTCCCCAGCTTGCCAGTTTATTTCTTGTCCTAATGGGGTTAAATGATTACCTGATAATGTCTGTAAGGCGATCAAATTTGGGAATCTTTCTTGTAACACCGGATTTAAAATCAGGGTTTCATCGATGTTGTCTTTACTAAATTTAATCAGTAAGTTACGACGAATTTCATAGCTTTTGGCAATAATTAACCTTGTTTCTTCAGGAGAAGGGGTAAATTCTAAGTTTAAGGAATTATCAATATCAATTTGTTCTAAGAAAGGAATAGCCTTTTTTACTGGATAATTATTGAAAGAAATCAAGATATTACCTGCCCTTTCTACGGAAAAAAGACTGCCAATTAATAAATGCAGTTTGCACCCCATACTATGACCAATTCCATAAGTAGGAAGATATCTTTGTCCTAAGGAATTATTGACTTGTAAACGGTCTAATATACTCTCAAAGCGGTTGAGGACATTGCGGGCGATCGCTAAATGATCTAAGGTATTAATAAAGGGTGTAGCAATTACTGCATATCCTTCTTTACCTAGTTGTTCGAGTAACCAACGATAGGTAAAGTTAGGGGCAGTTCCCACAAATGCACCCCCCAAAAAATGAATCACAGCCATAGGATGTCTGGGAATTAATACCGAACTACCTGAGATTTCTTGCCATTCCATAACTTATCCTAAAACAATCACACTTGATTATAAACTAATTCTCTAACTAACTTTATAAGCCGATGCACTGCCTCTTTATAGATTAAGCATGAGGGCGCAAGCATTGCGCCCCTACAAAGGTTGCCATTTTCCCAATGTGGGGCCCTATGGAATCTGCACCCAAAATGTATAAGAAACTTATCTTTTTACACAACAGAAGGGCGTTTGGCCCGTTTAGAAATTACTGTCGAGGGGTCAATAGAAACTACTGCTTCTGCTAAAGGTAAAGTCCGTTTTGTTTTATGTTTGCGATGTACTTGATAAACTATTTCATTGGTTAAATCTAACCCTGTTAACCAACCACTATTAGGATGATAGGCTCCCGTATCAATATCTAACCATCCCGCACCTGCTGCTAATTTACCCGGTGCTACCCCTGGAAATGTAAAAGTAATAGTATGACCCGTAATAATCACTTTATCTTTAAAATAAGGCTCAGTCATAGCATGAAATTCATCCCGTACCCAACAAAATTGTTCGGCGGTTTGCTCCTCTAAAGGCATTGTTGGGTTAACACCCCCATGCACTAACCATACATCCCCTAAATCTATATAGGTGGGCAGTTTTTTCATCCATTCAATATGTTCTTGAGGGATATGATGATCGTAACTGACTAAGGTAGGATAACCACCTCCATATAACCATCCTTGGAGTTGATGACTATCAATGCCCCCTTTACCAACCGTTCCCAGTAACATATGTTCATGGTTGCCTAACAGACATTTATAGCCATGTTTCATCACATAATCAACGACTTGTGCGCTTTGGGGGCCGCGATCAATTAAATCTCCAAGAAAATAAACTTGGTCGTCGCTGTCGGGAGCGATCGCATCGAGTAAACTGATTAGGGTATCGTAGTGACCATGAACGTCACCTATAACGATTTGGCGATGGGGCATGGCTATTTTATAATTGTGGGTGGAAGTTTAACACCGTGACTCCTGGGAAAAAATTCCGTGGGGTTTCAAGTATATGTATTATTAGTATTCCCATATTTTGCCTAAAATACTGAAATCATAACAAAAAGTTTGACGGGGGATCTTTCCTGTTGCCCTTTATTCTCATCTTAGTTGAAATAACAGCAATTGCGTGACTTGCTCAGGACTGAAATTGTCATCACTGATGAGGATTAATGTTTGACTGCCATCCTTTAATCTCGGCCCTAGGGTCATTCCTTCTAAATTATCTAACTCAATCCCTAACTCTTGCAAATCGAGTAATAATTTTTTCTTTAAGGGTTTAATTCCTGCTATTCCTTCCTTAAAACTCTCAATATTGGATGTCTCAGAAGCACTACTATTCACCACCTGAAACAATTTCGCCCCATGACCAAATAAACCGAACGTTCGTTCCAGACTTAACAAAGTTCCTTCTTGGGGTAGGGCTAATAATTCCGTTAACCCATTGGCTAATGCACCTTTGGGGGTTTCATCGAGTAAGTATAAGTGTTCGGCAATTAACACAGGTGGCCCAATAGGACTAATGACATAATGGAGGAGACGCACCGGAATGTTAACAGGAGGCGTGTCTGCGGTATCTTGTTTTAAAGAGGCTTCAGTGGCAGTAAAGAGGCGAAAGGGGTCATCTTTAAGGGTACTGGTAGCACTAATGGTTAGGGGTTCAAACCCTAGGTTATTTTCCACACCGCGAGGACTTTCATCGGGTTGTTTAGCGGGTAAATATTTCTGAGGAAGGGGAACTTGTTGTTGAATTTGTCCCGTCTTTAGATCAAATTCCCCAATCAAGGGAGCAATATCTTTGTTGATAGCTCCTTCGCTGGAAATAAAGACTGTCCCTCTCGGAGACAAGGCAATGCCTTCGGGGTCGATGGTTTGGGGGGCGTAAGTTTTTTCTGATGGGGACTTGAGGAAAGTCACGTCTTCCACCGTAACAGCTTGAATTTTCCCTGGCTTGTCATCGGTGGGAGCAATATCTATCTTGAGGGTATAAAATCTTGCGGGGGCCTTTTGAGAGCGATCGTCAGAGAGGGCATAAAAGCGATCTATTTGGCGATTATATGTGATGGCAGATAGGCCACCCACAGCAGTTTCTTGGAAGATTTGCTTAGGTAATTGATATTCTCCCAAAAATTCTAGGGAAAGACTGGGAAATAATCGTTGCTCTGCCCGCACTTGTGGCATATTATTACAAGCTGTCAACAGGATGCTTAATATCACACTTAGGACAACTTTAATCCTTCTCCTCACTGCCAACTCCTCAATCGTTATCTTATAATCAATGTTATCTTAATTTGGACTAATTAACTTTATATTATCATGCTAAATGTTTTGAGAATTAATCAGAGAACTTATTTCTTGCTTATTTTGACGATTATTTTAGGAAGTACCTCTTGCTTAGTGAATAATAAAACCTGGGCTGCCCCCATACCAGCACCTGAATTAAATCCGTTAGAAATTCCTTTAGTTGATCCTTTAATTCCCCCGATTCCTCGCCCTCTTACCCCCCTGGAACAAAAGAAATTAAGGAAAGAACTTGATAACTTAAATAACCAAGCACAAGAGCAATTAGATGGTGGTAATATTGATGTTGCTTTTCAAATTTGGTATCGAGAATTAAGACTAAGAAGAGTATTAGGAAGAATTGAGGAATTAGCCGCATTAGGAAGGGTTGGAGAAATTGCTTGGAACCGAACCCGTAAAGAAGATGTTCAAATTATTGGTAAGCGAATTTTTACGTTACAACAATTATCGGAACAAGAAGATCCTTTGAGTCCAGAATTATTAATGGCTTTGGCTGATGCTTATGCTAAATTACATAGTCTAGATAATTCAATAATTATCTATAAAAAGGTGTTAGCTAATGCTCGTAACAGCCAAACGCCATTGACAGAAAAACAATCCTTACAAGGATTAGGAAAACTCTATTTAGCTAAATTTGATTATCCTAATTCTGCCTTAGTTTATGAGGAATTATTAGATCAAGCACAAGCACAAAGAAATGTCTATGAAGAAGGGCTTTATTTACAAGTATTAGCAGAGATTTATACAGCATCTTTACAACCAGAAAATGCAGCAAACATTAAACAAAGATTAGTTGATAATTACTTAAGAACTAAAAAAATTGAATTTATTCCTCCTTTAAAAATTGATATGGGTCAAGATTATCAATCAATGGATAAGCCAGAATTAGCCAGTCAAAGTTATCAAGAGGCTTATTCTTTAGCTTGGTCATTACAATTATTAGGAGCAGCATCTGATGCTTTAACTAGACTGGGAGATCTTTATGAAACCTATGAACAAAAAGATTATGCTCTACAAATTTATCAAAGATTAATTCAGGTTGAACAATTATCTTATAATTATTATGGGTTAATGAAAACCTATGATAAAATTGGGGAAATTTACTTGGGAAAACAGCAATATCAAAAAGCATTACAAGCATTTCAACAAGGCTTGATTTTAGCTCGTTCTATTAATTATAAACAGGAACATTTTTTGGCTCAACTGCAAAAAGTAGATGAAGGAATGCAAGGAAAACTGGTTCGTGATCAAAATGAAACTCCTGTCGAAAACCCTTTAACTCCTCCTACAAATACTAAAATACCAGATATTATTAATAATAATAATATTGAGGAGCAATTCAATCGAGACAATATTTTGCCTGCAGATGATTGGAATAATATTGAGGAACAATTTAATCGGGATAATCGGTTATTAGACAATAATTTGAACAATATTCCCAATGAGCTTAATCAAAATAAGGAGACTAACTAAATAATAGGGCAATTCCCCCTAAAGCGACTAAAACCCCTAAAAACGCTCTCCAACTAATTTTCTGGCCCATGGCTAAGGCAAAGGGTAACACAAATAAAGGACTGGTTGCTAATAGAGTTTGGGCAATTCCTGCGGGGGAAAATTTTAGGGAAGTTTGTTGTAACCAAATCCCTAAATAGGTACTACCAAAGGCAGCAAGACTAATAATTCCTATCACTCGTAAAGATAATTTAAACGAAATGTTTGTTTCTTGGTTTCGGGGAATTAATAATAAAATGCCAATAATTATCATCCCACCAATTAACCGTAATAGGGTACTTTCTAAAGAGGATAAATTAGAATTAACTAGGGCAAAACGGGCTAAAACAACCCCCGTCGCTTGAGAAAATGCCGCTAGAATTCCCCACCATATCCCTCTCATGGGGTGGGGATGACTCACCACTGAACCGAACGTTCGTTCTGTAATAACCCAAGCGACCCCCAATAAGGTTAAAATAATACCAAAACAGGACTGTAAAGTAAGAGTTTCTGATAAAAAAATCAGGGCAAAAATAGCAGACATAGGAGTGGCTAAAGTTTCCATTAATAGGGTACGTCTTGCCCCTAAATGGTTTAATGTGGCAAAATAAGCTGTATCCCCTAAACCAATACCAATGGCTCCACTAATTAATAATATGGTAACGGGTAAAGGGGTTAATATCGGGAGAGAATTCTGAGTTAATAGTAAAGTTAGAATAATTAAGAATGTGGCAACAATTCCTTTAAGTAAGTTAAGTTGTAAGGGGGGAATTTTTTGACCAAGGACAGCATAAACAATGGATGAAGCTGCCCATAAGAAGGCTGCCCCTAATGCCGCAAATTCTCCAATAAATTGATTGTTGGTTGTCACAATAATAAAGAATCATCAAATTTTAATTTTCTTGTTTGTTATATATTTTAGCAGATAATTTATGATTTTATTGCCACATTTCAGATGGATCAATATCTATGTATTTTCGTTCTTTACAAAATTCTAAAATCCCTGTTAATTCAGGAAATTCTTCCTCAAATCCTCGATGTAGTAAATTCATTAAGGGATGAGCTAATTTATTAGAAAAATTGCCATGTAAACAGCGATCATACCATTCAATTAATTGACTTTCTTTAACAATTGCTCTTACTCTTTTTCCCCATCCAATTTGTTTCATTAAAATAGAAATTACTGAAGCATCAGTATCACGACAAACAATCACAATATGATCGCTTTCTACTTGTTCAACAATAGTTTCTACTTGTGCTGAATTTAAAGTAAGATGCTTAACTTGAATTACCGGACCAAAATTTGCCCACATATCTAGTCCCCTATCTGCTGCATTTGTTACACCAACTCTATAAATATGAGCAAGTTCAGTCCATTCTAATTGATCAGGGTTAATATTTAAAAGCACTTCTGATAAATCAGAAAACTCCTGAAGTAATTCCTGATTTTTTCTTGGTATTTTTACAGTGATTTCTGCTTCTAATTGACTTACGACTGTTTCAAACAAACTATAAGTAATAATTTCATAACATTTATCAATACTTCGTTTAATACCTGCCTCTTTTCTAAAGAAAGATAATAAGGTTTTAAGTTGGAAATTAGCTGGAGATAACGTTCCTGAGATAACTACTTCCATGATAGAAGAAACTACTCCTAGTCTCTCTTTAAATTTATAATAAATATATCGTTCAACTACGCCAGCATTTTTTTGATTAAAATCATCAAGAACTTTTAA
The DNA here is from genome assembly GCF_034932065.1 of Crocosphaera sp. UHCC 0190. NCBI lineage: Bacteria > Bacillati > Cyanobacteriota > Cyanophyceae > Chroococcales > Aphanothecaceae > Crocosphaera > Crocosphaera sp. UHCC 0190. Next base: position 65,652 of record NZ_JAYGHP010000007.1, on the reverse strand, counting down.
TATTTCTGGAGGCATAGCATTATCATTCCAGACATCATCTTGGAATCTACTGGATGATGTAGATGATTGTTTTAATAGCTTATCTGTAATTTGATCTCGCCACAACTTAGACTTAATTCTATAATCTTCTTTATTACCAGTATCAATATTCTTATCAATACGAGAATGATAAAGAACTTCAGCAATTTGAATAGGTTTATAAAAACGGGTTCGAGACTTTTGGATGATTTTATCTAACTTTTCTTTCGCTTGCTGAATATCCATATTCATCCTATTATCAAAAAGTGTTGTTTGTGTAAATATTTCCTTAATTATATTAGCCTTAAATTGATTTTTTATAACTGCATCAAACAAAGAATTAAGAATAGAGACAACACAAGGAACTGCCACCGAATTTCCGACTAATTTTCTAGCCGTAGCATAAGAACCTATTAAGTTAAAAGAATCAGGAAATCCTTGTAGACGCAACATCTCACGTTCGGTTAAACGTCGCTTTCCATTGACTAATAAATAATTATATGATGCACCTGCTCTCATCGCACAAGAATAAGGATAAGCACTAATATGTCCCCCTTTATTTTCATGCCAAATTGTCAGTTCATGATGATGATTTCCTTGATATTTGGTTAAACGATTTATTTGTATTTGTTCAGAAGCATAATAAGATTTAGGAACAGATTTTTCAATAATTTCTGCTAAGGATTTCATCATTATATTGGGCTTTTCCCATGTAAATTGAAGTGCTTCACGAAAGCCAACAATAAATATTCTTTCTCGTTTTTGAGGTAAACCAAACTCTAAAGCATTTAAAATTTTATACTCTGAATAATACCCTAAATCAGATAAAATTCCTAAGATAGTATTTAATGTTTTCCCTTGATTATGTCCTAATAATTGTTTGACATTTTCTAAAATCAAAGCATAGGGTTTATGATAATCAACAATCCGAGCAATATCAAAAAATAACGTTCCTCTAGTATCTTCAAATCCCTGGAGTTTGCCACAAATACTAAAGGGTTGACAAGGAAAACCAGCCAATAAAAGATCATGTTTAGGAATTAAATCTGCTGGTATTTTGGTAATATCACCTTGAGGTTTTTCTCCAAAATTAGCCTCATAATTTTTTTGAGCATCAACATCAACATCTGATGAAAAAACACAAATAGGATTTAATTGTTTTCGATTGATTTTGTATTGATTACAAACCTTCTCCAACCCGATCCGAAACCCCCCAATTCCACAAAATAAGTCAACATAGTTTAAAGTAATCTCATGATTATTACCGTGCAAATCATTTTCTAAAAACATATTAAAAAAAATCTAACATTGAGACTCTTAGTTAACTGATGAGCAATTAACGGTGCATAAATACCCCAACCCCAATTAAAACAATTCCCAATAATTTTTGTTCTCTAATATTTTCTTTAAGGATAAATTTAGCTCCTGACATACTGATAATATAAGTTAACGCTGTTGCGGGGCGAACAAAACTAATATCAGCCCAACTTAACACGGAAATAAAACTAAAAAAGGCAATTCCCTGACAAACAATGCCACTAATAATCATCGGATTTGTCACAATTTTAACCACCATCTTAAACAGGTTGCGCCCGTTCATTTTGTCAACTTGGCCAATTTTTTTCATCCCCAAAGCTAACAATAAATCTCCACCGCCATCAGAAATAGAACTGATAAAGATCGCCAACCAAGTCTTAGAAACAGCTATACTTAAGGGCAGGAGAAACAAAGGCACATTCCGAGACTTAATATTCCCTCGATATGTCCCCGAAATCTGGGAAGTTTGGCTATCACTTAGGCCAACACATAACACTCCAAAGGCAATAATAAACGTGCTAACCCATCGCATTCCTGAGATTTGTTCTCCTAAAAACACCCAAGCGAATAACCCATTGAGAACATAACTTGAGGCATGAATAGGCAAAACATAACTTAAATCCAACTTAGAAATTGCCGTTAGATAAAGACTTAAAGAAATCACCAGGACACAGAGTCCCATCAAGATCCAATAATTCGTTAGAATGTAAGTAATTAAATACAAAATAATCGTTGGACTCGAAAAATCAAACCCTACAAAGTCCTTCATTCCACGACTCAGCAGGATATCGCCTAATACCTGAGTGATTGCTAAAGATGCTAATAAAAGAAAATTTTTCACAGTACCTAATGATTACTCACTAATTGTTGCTACTATGCTCAATTGTCCCTGGTCTGCAAGTCCTGTTTCTATTAATTATTTATTAAACCTTTAAATTAATCACAGACCATCGGACAGAGTTTGAGCATTTTAGACGTTTAGTCTATCATAATAGCGATCGATAGATAATCGCCAGAAAACAGAAGAATTGAGAACAGGCTGTTCAGCTTTGACTGGTTCATGGCAAATTTTGATTCCTTGAGATCAGAAACTGTGATGATGGAACCAAAAACTTGAGGGAGAGTCAACAAGATTCAAGGACAAGACTTGTGCTAAAGACGAAAAGGTTCCCTGATGACAAAAATTAGGGAGTTACGCTATCTTATAAACTTACCTATTTTCGAGACATCCCATGAAGCTGTCGATTATTATTCCCGTCTACAATGAAATCCACACCATAGACAGTGTTTTGACGAAAGTGGCCCAAACATTGCCAGAAGTTAGCAAAGAGATTATCCTGGTGGATGATGGGTCAACGGATGGAACCAGGGAATGGTTATTGCAGACCTTTGGAGAAGTAAACGGCCACCCCGTTGGGGTAAAACTAAATAGCGATCGCCGCGTAACCGTAGACGAAGGCCTAAAATATCAACGACAGCGAGAACGTTTAGACGTAGCAGTATCAGAAACCCTACCCATGGCCGTTAACGTCGTTTTTCATCAGCGAAACCAGGGAAAAGGGGCCGCCTTAAGAACAGGGTTTAAAGCAGCGACAGGAGATGTGTTTGTCATCCAAGATGCCGATTTAGAATATGATCCCCAAGACTGGAAACGTATGTGGCGACTGATTCATGAAGGTCACGCTGATGTGGTTTATGGTTCCCGTTTCTATGGGGAACCTCATCGGGTTTTATATTTCCATCACCTCTTAGGAAATCAGGTGATTTCTAACTTAATTAATCTCCTCTGTAATACCACCCTGACAGATATTGAAGTTTGTTATAAAATGTTTCGCCGGGAAGTCTTAGACGGCATAACCCTAACCTGTAATGACTTTGGGTTTGAAGTAGAATTTACGGTTAAAGTAACCAAATCTCGTCGTCGTTGGCGAGTTTATGAAACTGGGGTTTCCTATTACGGAAGAACCTATGCAGAAGGCAAAAAAATCAACTGGAAAGACGGGGTAAAGGCCCTCGGATACATTGTTTGGTTTTGGTTGAGAGGTTAAACTGTTTGGCCGTCGGGGTCAAGGGCCGTTGACCCCGACAATTAACGAGGATTGGCTGCTAATTGGGCAATTTCATCTTGAACAACCCGATGATCATGACGTAACGGTATTTGAAGGCCTTCAGGCAATTGATCAACCTTAATCATGGCTTTCTCAAAGTAAGTATAAGCCTCTTTAAGTAAGACCAGATCTTGGGGTTTGCCGTCTTTGGTTCTGCCTTTTTTACGGAGGATTTGCCCTTTAAGATACTGTATTTCAGGATTGTCAGGAGTATCTTTCAAGGCCTGGTCAATGTATTTTATAGCAGTATCATACTGTTTTAAATCTCGATAAGCAGCAGCTAAAGCGCGGTTGACCATATAATCTGGGCCTGCATATTTCTCAAACCGAGAAATCGCATCTTCTGGACTTGAAAACGGTAAATTGACCGATAAAATTAAGTCTAAATAACCTTTTAATAAATTGAGTTCGGGATCACTCGGTGAAACTTTTTCGGCTAATTCCAGATAATCAAAGACTTTTTGTAATTTATCAACGGCCCCCAAAGGCCCTTTTGTCTTAAAAGTATAAGCCCCCTCTAAAAAATGACCCACCGCTTGATAAAGATTACCGCGCAAGGGATCTTTTGGGGTCAGTTTTTCCGCCGCAGATAGGGTTTTTTCTGCATAGACTCTCATAGTTTCAAAATCACTGTCAGCATAGGCCAAAGACGCTTTCATCGCATGGGCTAAGGGTTCATCCCCTTCCGTTGCGATCGCTTCTTGTAAATAGCTTTCTGCTTTTACATAGTTGCCTTGATGAAAAATTGTCTCAAAAGCAGCTTCTGTTTTATCTCCAATGGGACGAGGGTTACTGCTGCGGAAAGGATCGCCGGCCCATGAGGGATTTCCCCACATACTCAAGGCCACCGTACACACCACAGACAAAGAGAGAGAAACTCGTTGAGATTTAATCAACCGGTCAATCATGGCTTTCTCCAAGCAATATTTAGATAAAACATTGATTCTTCAGAAAATAACGAAGATAAATGTTAGATTTTAGACGCTAGGAATAGGGTTTTAGGTTTCCCCAAACAGTCCCTCATTCTCCTAACTGACTATGTTGATCTTGATGTTAGCAAAAATCTCTTAAAATGAAAGAACATTTCTTAATTAATGATTAATGCTTTATCTCAAAGATGTCATGTATCATCCCCCCGCAACAGAAACCCCTATTTTAAGCGGGACAACCTTAGAATTGGGTTCCCAAGAGTTGGGTTTGGTGGTGGGCCCTAGTGGTTCAGGAAAAACCACCTTATTAGAAATTCTCGCGGGGTTGGCCGAACAAACAAAAGGTAAGATTTTTTGGCGAGATCAAGAACTCACATCTTTGGAGTTACAACAATTAGGGGGTTTGGTGTTTCAGTTCCCGGAACGACATTTTTGTGGTGGCAATATTTTAGAGGAATTGCGCTTAGGTCATCCTGAAATTACTACAGAACGGATTAAAATAGCTTTAGAAGAAGTGGGGTTACAAGATATTCCCCTTAATACTTCTCCTCACCGCTTAAGTGGAGGACAACAAAGACGCTTAGCTTTAGCCGTTCAATTAATTCGTCAACCGAATTTATTATTATTAGATGAACCTACGGCGGGTTTAGATTGGTCAATGCGTCTTCAGTTGGCTAAATTGTTATCTAAATTGAAACAACATTGGACTTTGTTAATTGTTTCTCATGATCCTGATGAATTATTGGCGATCGCTGATCGCTGTTGGAAAATTGATCACGGAAAGTTAGAATTAGTTTCGTAATTCAATGGTTTGATTGCGGTTTTATCTATTCTTATTCTTCTTCTTCTTGACTATTTTTATCGATGTCCAATCCCGACAATTCTCTCAAGAGCAAGCAATTATCTCTCTTTCCTGGTTTGTATAATCCAAAAGTTATCCCAGCATCTCCTGTTTTAAAATGGGCAGGGGGTAAAACCCAATTATTAGCAGAAATTCAGCAACAATATCCTCAGCAACTTAAACAGGGAAAAATTACGACTTATCTAGAACCATTTTTCGGAGGTGGTGCTGTGTTTTTTGATGTTTATTCTAAGTTTAAGTTTGACAAAGCTTACCTATTTGATAAAAATCCAGAATTAATCATTCTTTATAAGGTAATTCAAAATGATCTTGATAATTTAATCAATAAGTTATCGATTTTAGAACAAGATTATCTAGGTTTAACGCCTGAAAAAAGAAGCGATTTTTATTATAAGATTAGAGAATTTTATAATACTTTTGATAAACAGACTGATGCCAATAATTATGGTCAAGATTGGGTAGAAAGGGCTGCCCATACAATTTTTCTTAATAAAACTTGTTTTAATGGTTTATATAGAGTTAATAGTAAGGGTCATTTTAATGTGCCAATGGGTCGTTATAAAAATCCGAGAATACTTCATGAAAATAATCTCAGAACAGTCAATCAAGCCTTTAAAATTGCTGAAATTTATCACAAAGATTTCTCTGAAGTTGTTGAATATGCCAATCAATATACGTTTATTTATTATGATCCTCCCTATCGTCCTATTAGTCAAACTGCGAGTTTTAACGCTTATAGTTCTTCAGATTTTAATGATGATGAGCAACGACGCTTAAGAGATGTATTTGTTGCAGCTTCAAATAAAGGGGCGTTACAAATGCTTAGTAATTCAGATCCGACAAATTATGTTGATGATCCTTTTTTTGATGAATTATATCAAGGGTTTAATCTTACTCGCATCACTGCTTCACGGATGATTAATTCTAAAGGCAATAATCGAGGTAAAATTAGAGAAATTCTTGTCACAAACTATTAAAAATATATGAAATATAATTCTATCTTTTCTGAGATAATCAAGTGTGGTAGTTCTGAGCAAGTATTTGATTATCTGGTCAATAACCTAAAGGAATCTATCTTAAAGTGGGATTATTTTGTCAATTGGGAAAAAGTCAATTGTAATTTTCGTGATATAGAAATTAGTCTCAATCTTTTGAACTATTTAATTGGCAAAGAAAATGTAGAACAAGAAGCTAAATATTTATTCAAAAAACATCATGATTTAGTTTATATTGTTCCTTCTTTAATTGCTTATCGAGATAAATCTGTAAAAATTTTAACGGAGTATAAATTTGAACAATTTCAGTATCAAGAGTTTTACTTTGATAAAAAAGAGAAAATAACTGATGAAGTCATTGAAAAAGTAGTATTTTTTCTGAAAGAAACAGGATTTTTACAACAAATATCTTCTCAAAAAATAAAGTCACTAACTGACTATTTTTTAGGAGTAGAAGTAGGTCTTGATACTAATGGTAGAAAAAATCGCAGTGGAACAGCAATGGAGGAAATTATAGAATATTTTATTAATTCACTTTGTCAGCGTCATAATTTCCAATATATTTCTCAAGCAAATACTGATAAAATAAAGAAAAAATTCAATAAGCATCTAACCGTTAAAAACTCATCCAAAAAGATTGATTTTGTTATCAATACACCTCATCGGTTATTTTTAATTGAAACTAATTTTTATAGAGGAGGGGGGTCAAAGCTAAAAGCAACAGCAGGGGAATATAGTGATATCTTTACTCAATGGCAAAATGATGGTCATCAATTTATTTGGGTAACAGATGGAGTCGGTTGGTTAACAGCTAAAAAACCATTGCAGGATGCGTTCAATAAAATTGATTATATTCTGAATCTTAGCATGGTTCAAGTAGGAGTTTTAGAAGCATTAATTTTAGATGGATATTAGAAATAAGCATTCAACTTAAACTCTTAATTTCAATTTCACGGGAATTTTCCGTTAATTCAATCCATCCTACATCTTTTAAGCGATGAACTAAGTTAGAAATTGTCACCCCTAATTCTGAGGCAATATGATAAAGTTCTCGCCATTGTTTTAAATTCCGTCCTTGACACACTTCTTTTAACTTAAATTGGGGCATTAATAAACAACTGGCAAAATATTGAGCTTGCCATTCAATTCCACTTAAATTAAGTTCATTTCGACATAACAATGGTTCAACGTTAAGTGTTTTTTTCTTTTTTCCAGGCAACTTTGAATATTTTTCTACCATACTTTGATTAATATGTAATACCCAATGTCCCACTTCATGGGCAATAGTTGATTCTCCAAAACCTCCCCTTAATTCGGGAATCATTTCATTGATTTCAATTAACTTTTCTAAAGGCAAAATTCGTGCTGCTATCATCCCTTTTTCGTCATCAGGAATACTATCCCAAACCACATCTAAGCCTAAAAATTCTGCCACCCGACTCGTATCTAAGGGAAATTTTAATTGATAGTTGGGAGTCTTTGCCATTCGTTGCAAAATTTCTGTTGCTTCTTTTTCAATTCTTTTTTTGGGAATAAAGCAAAAAGGCTTAAAAATCTGCACTTTTACCTCTCTTTTCTTCTTTGATGGCTTCTTGAAAGATTTTTTGAGCAAATTTAGGGTTTTCTCTCATTCTCCGAAACAACGTAGGCATGGTTTTATAGTGTTGTTTGACAAAGTCTTCCTCTCCCTCTGGTAGTCTCCCTGAGAGAAAAATTAACTCCTCTGCTTCTAATTCTAGATGGGAGGCTAACTGCCTAATTTTCTCTTCTTTAGGGGAATAATCGGCTCTATCGTTTTCTAGCTTGGATAAATAGGTGAAATCTATCCCTAACTCGTTCGCTAACTCTCTTTGGCTATATCCCTTCTTCTTTCGCGCTTTACGAATTAATTGACCAAAACTTTGCACGGTTTCTCCTTGGGTAAATTTTTTGTAACGATGACTTGACGAAAAAATCAACATAGGATTATTATAGCAGTGTTGACTAAAAAATCAACTCAAGGGAAATCCTATCAGTAAGGTTCCCCATATCCTCAGTATTTTATCACAATATATCAAGGAAAGATTAGGATTATGAGTGAAGGAACATTGACAGAAAGTAAAGGGCAAATCATGTCTAACTTTGCCCACTTTTTAACCCAATATGATCGAGAAGAATCGAGAATTTTGAGTAAAGAAGAAGAATTAGAAAAGGAAAAAAATAAGCAATTATTAGAAAAAGCTGCCGAATATACGGTGGATAACATTGTTAATAATATGGCTTCTCTCCAATTAGATTTTGGGAGAATTATTCAGGGTTTATCCCAGAATCTGACCACAGAATCAACTAAATTAGACGAACTTAAGAAAGCCATTACTGTTAAGCAAGAACAACTAAAACAACTGCGTCAAGTGCGATTAGTTGCGGATGCACTTTACATTTTAAGGCAAGAACATCAAGAGAAACTAAGACAGTTAGAAGAAAAGACAAACCAACAGAGAGAAGCATTAGAAAAAGAGCAAGAAAAAACTAGAGAAATATGGCAGAAAGAACAACAGGAATTTGACAGTATAATAGAGGAAGAATCGGAGATTGTCACTAAACAAAGGGAACAAGAAGCCGCTAATTATCAGTATGATATAGAACGGTTGAGAACGATGGAACAAGACGATTATCAAGAGAAAAAACGTCAACAGGAAAGAGAGTTAAGCTTGAGTAATTTGGAAAAAGAAAAAGCCTGGAAAGAACGAGAAACCCTCTTAACTCAACAAACAACAGAGTATCAAGAAAACCAGAAAAAAATAGAGGAATTACAGGAAAGCATTAAGCAAGAATACAATAAAGCGAAGGGAGAAGCCATTAAAGATGCAGAAAGAGAAGCCAAAGTCAGAGTCGATTTAATTGAAAAAGAATGGGAGCTAACTAAACAAGGATATGAGTTAAGAATTGAATCTTTAGAAGCAACTATCAACCGGAATAATGAACAAATTACCGAATTAATTACTCAATTACAGAATACAACCAATCAAGCGCAAAACTTAGCTTTAAGAGCTTTTCAAGGCAACAATAATTAAGGTAACAATAAACAGTTAAGAGGGAAAAAACATGACTCAAAAGATTAATTCTAAAAATACAAAAGCTCAAATAATGGAAGCTTATGAAGAACTTTTGCAAGAAAAAGAAACTTTAGAGAATCAGGTCAAAAAACTCAATCAAACTCCCAAAGTTCAACCAGAGTCTTCTCAAAAAACGAACCCACCTCAACAAAATCTTAGTGAACTAATGAAACCGACTACTGAACTTATTACTAAACAGACAACTGAAATGACTAACAATAATATTATCCTTACCATTCAAAATCTTGAGAAACTGCAAAACAATTTTGGGAGTGCTGTCAGTCATTTATCAGAACACCTAATAACCGAAGCTTCTTTATTAGCTGACTTAAATAAAATTGCCACAGAAGAATTAGAACAACTGGAGGAATTACACGAAATAGAAACCATTGAAGATGACACATTATCTAACTTAATTCAAAGTTATCAAGATAATGCCAAGACTTATCAAGAAGAATTAACTCAACAACAAGAAACTGTTGCCAAAGAACTCGAAGAACTGCAAAAAAATTGGCACAAAGAAAAGCAAAATCATAACCGAGAAATTCGAGAAAGGGATCAAATATATTCAACCACTAAACAACGAGATGAGGAACAATATGTCTATAATTTAGACTTAGAAAGGAAAATTGATGAAGAACAATATGAAGCGCAAAAACAGGCCTTATATCAAGAATTAAAAGAGACAAAAGAAGTACAGGAAAAACAATGGAAAGAACGGGAGGATGCTATTGCTACACAGGAAAAAGATCAAGCAGATGCCAAAGCTAAAGTTGAACAATTAGAACAAGAATTAGAACAGAAAATCAAGCAAGGGAAAGAAGAAGGTAAAGGAATTGGTCACTATCAAGCAAAAATCAAATCTGATTTACGCATTAAAGAAATAGAAGGAGAAAAACAAAATTATTTACTGAGAATTACTGCCTTAGAAGAAGCCATCAAAAATCAAGAAATTCGCCATCAAAGTTTGAGTCAACAACTAGAATCATCCCTCAAACAAGTGCAAGATTTAGCTGTTAAAGCGATTGAAGGAACCTCTAACCGAAATTCTTTTGAAGCGATGAAAGAAATTGCTTTAGAACAGGCAAAAAATCAACCGAAAAGTAAATAATAACCAAGGGTTAGGGTGGTATTTTACTACTCTTTACCATAAATTTTAGCTGCGATCACTTCCCGTGATGTACTGCATAATGACATTAAATTTATTATTCATTTCCATCATCAAAAGTTTCATTTCTCCCATCTCCGATCGCAGTGCGTCAATTTCTGAATATACTCGATCTAATCCTCTGCCAAATTCTTGGGGGGAGATTTGGGTGTCTTCCAACCGTTCTAATCTACGATTTAAATGTCTTAACTGACGATCATAATCACTAGGTTCATTAGCTTGTGTCATAGGTTTTCTAGATATTTTTACCTGATGATTTTATTTACATCATATCTCTTTTGTTGGGCGAACTGTTCACCTTGCTTTTCTAATACCGATAAAGCTTTTTGAATTTGAGCAACTCTGTAGGGATAATTCATGAATTACCCCTAGAAATTTTTAATAAAAATTGACCAATGATTTACGTTACTATGGAAGAAGCAGTTAGCATGATAGAGAAACGCTTAATTCCTCCCCAGTATGACCAACGAAATAGAAAGAGAAATTCAAGAAGCAGTCCAAAGACGACGTAATTTTGCCATTATTTCCCACCCCGACGCGGGAAAAACCACCCTCACCGAAAAACTGTTACTCTATGGAGGAGCAATCCACCAAGCAGGGGCAGTCAAAGCCCGACGAGATCAGCGTAAAGCTACCTCTGACTGGATGGAAATGGAAAAACAGAGGGGCATTTCCATTACTTCCACCGTTCTACAATTTGAGTATAGAGACTTTCAAATTAACCTCTTAGATACCCCTGGACACCAAGACTTTAGTGAAGATACCTATCGAACCCTAGCTGCTGCTGATAATGCGGTGATGTTGATCGATGCTGCGAAAGGTTTAGAACCCCAAACTAGGAAACTTTTTGAAGTGTGTCGAATGCGGGGACTACCTATTTTTACCTTCATCAATAAAATGGATCGTCCGGGTCGGGAACCCTTAGAATTATTAGATGAAATTGAACAGGAATTAGGTCTGAAAACTTATGCTGTAAACTGGCCCATTGGTATGGGCGATCGCTTTAAAGGAGTCTATAGTCGTCGTCAAAAGTCTATACACCTGTTTGAACGTCGCGCCCATGGTAGTCAGCAAGCCCAGGAACAGACCATTAAGCTAGGGGACCCCAAAATTGAGGAATATCTCGAAAAAGAGCTTTATTATCAATTTAAAGAAGACCTGGAAATTCTCGAAGAATTAGGGGGAGATCTCGACTTAGAAGCCATTCACGCGGGACAATTAACCCCTATTTTCTTTGGATCTGCTATGACTAATTTTGGGGTGGAATTATTCTTAGAAGCGTTTCTAGACTACGCCTTAAAACCTGAAGGACGCAATTCTTCTGTCGGGGTTGTTGAGCCGACCTATCCTGAATTTACGGGATTTGTCTTCAAATTACAAGCGAATATGGACCCCAAACACCGCGATCGCGTGGCCTTTGTGCGGGTGTGTACGGGCAAATTTGAAAAAGACATGACGGTTAATCATGCAAGAACAGGCAAAATTGTCCGTTTATCCCGTCCTCAAAAATTATTTGCCCAAGATCGGGCTTCTATTGAAGAAGCTTATGGAGGCGATGTGATCGGGTTAAATAATCCTGGGGTTTTTGCGATCGGCGATACCATTTATAATGGGAAAAAATTAGAATATGAAGGCATTCCCTGCTTTTCCCCTGAGATGTTTTCTTATTTAAAGAATCCCAATCCTTCTAAATTTAAGCAATTTCAAAAAGGAATTCAAGAATTAAGAGAAGAAGGGGCCATTCAAATTATGTACTCTACCGATGATTTTAAACGTGACCCAATTTTAGCGGCGGTGGGACAATTACAATTTGAAGTGGTACAGTTTCGGATGTTAAGTGAATATGGAGTTGAAACCACTTTAGAACCCCTTCCTTATAGTTTAGCGCGTTGGGTGACAGGAGGGTGGAACGCCGTAGAAAAAGCAGGGCGAATTTTTAACACTATTACGGTTAAAGATAATTGGGGTCGTCCCGTTTTACTGTTAAAAAATGAGTGGAATTTACAACAAATCAAATCCGATCATCCCGATTTAGGGTTAGATGCGATCGCCCCTGTCGGTGCAGGAATTCAACCCAATTAATCCTAGGGTGGGCAATGCCCACCTTATACATCGTCACAAAACTTGAATTTGAAAAAGATATAAATAAATGTTTGGCACAACAAAAATGTCAAATTTCGATAAATATTTTGCTGACTATAAATCAGAAGGTCATAATTGGATTACCCTAGCAAGTGGAGAATACTATCCTGATATTCTTAAGGATGCCTGTGAGTTATATAAACCAGTATTAATTTTATTTCATCAATTGCTAACTACCTCCGAATCATCGGAACGATTATTAATACAAATTTCAGGAATTCCTAGTCAATGGATGAGAATTCAATTAGCAAGAGTCTTCCGTAAATATGTTAGTCCATCAACACCTGTTGAAATGTTAAAAAGAAAAACCAAAGTCAAAGAAATTTGTGAACAGTTTGGCAAAGAGTTTAGAAATATACAGGAAGTTCAAGCTGCTTTTTCTACTCGTCCTATTCCTGATGAAGCCTTATGTGCTTTATTGTGGGAATATAAAGATAGAGGTAAAAAAGGTTACGATCTAACTGAGAGATTATTCGATTTATTTCGTTCTAATTTCCCAGACTTAGTAATTAAAGGGCCAGAAAGAGCAGGAAAAGATATATTTTTAGGAACAGTATTCAAAAACTATCCTAATCCTAAACGTCCAGTTGATTTTGTTGTTTATGATCAAAATAAAAAAGATGTATTAGCGATTGGTTTAGCAAGATATGATTCAGATCGAGGGGGCGCACAAGAAGATGATCGTATAGGAGGATATCGTAACTGTGCAGACGAAATTTTGCAATATGCCAAAAATCATAATTTAAACACTAAGGTTATTTTTATCAATGATGGCCCTGGCTTACTGCTAGGTTCAATGTGGAATGATTATGCTACGATTGAAAGAAGTTGGGAACATAAAATTATGGTACTAACTCTAAGAATGATTCCCTATAGATTAACCATAGACTGGCTAAAGTCTACCTAGAGAGGAAAAAAATTGGCAACTGGCATTCCTAAGAGTAAATTGAAGAATTATAACCTTGTTGGACAAGAAGATTTAGTTGAACAAGTTAACACAGAAGTTGGTATTACTTATGCAGGAAAAACTTCGGAACAAGATATATTAACTTTACCCTTTGCCTACTGTATAAGGCTTGGACAAGTAGGAAAAGAAATTAATAGACTTTATTATGGTGATAACTTACCAATACTATTATCTTTTTTACGAGATGCTAATATTCAAGGGAAAGTAAAACTAATTTATATTGATCCACCATTTGCCACTAAAAGTATTTTTCAATCACGATCCCAAACTGATGCTTATTGTGATTTATTAGAAGGAAGTCATTATTTAGAGTTCATTCGTAAGAGATTAATAATACTTAGAGAACTTTTAGCAGATGATGGCTCTATTTACGTTCATCTGGATGAAAATATGGCTTTTCACGTTAAATTAATTTTAGATGAAGTATTTGGTCAGAAAAATTTTAAGAATTGGATTACTCGTAAAAAATGTAACCCAAAAAATTATACCCGAAAAACCTACGGTAACATTTCTGATTTTATCTTATTTTATACGAAATCAAACAATTATATCTGGAATAGGCCTTATGAGGAATGGACAGAGGAAAAAGCTATAAAAGAATATCCATATATTGAAGCAAAAACAGGTCGTCGTTATAAAAAAGTTCCAATTCATGCACCAGGAACTCGCAACGGAGAAACAGGAAAACCTTGGCGTAATATGAATCCTCCCCCTGGTAAGCATTGGCAATTTCCCCCTAAAAAGCTTGATGAAATGGATAAAAGAGGAGAAATCTATTGGTCAAAAAATGGTAATCCTAGACGAAAAATTTATTTAGATAAAAGTAATGGAATACCGATACAAGATATTTGGCTTGATTATAGAGATGCCCATAATCAAAACATAAAAATTACTGGATATCCCACTGAAAAAAATCCTGATCTATTAACTCGAATAATTCAAGCATCATCTAATAAAGATGACTTGGTGCTTGATGGTTTTTCAGGATCAGGTACAACTTTATCTGTTGCTTCAGATCTGGGACGTAGATGGATAGGTATTGATAGTAGTTGTGAAGCTATACTTACAACATTAAAACGTTTTGCTCAAGGATGTGAACCAATGGGAGATTTTGTTAATCAAGGCGATCCTAAAATTCAAAATCTACAGCCTCAACAACTATCCATTTTTGCTGATGAACAAGAGATTAACAAGCCTCTAATTAACAATTTTTCTTTATATTCTATTGAATCTTATGCTAATGACTTAAAGGAGATTATGAATCAATGGTTAACTTGGTAGATTTTAAAAATTAACCCATAACTGAAAGTTTGTATAATTAGGGAAATTATTATGCTCACAATTGCTAAATGGTCAGTTGAAGATTATCATAAAATGATTGAAACAGGAATTCTTAATGATCGTCCTGTAGAATTATTAGAAGGAACTATTATTGAAATGTCTCCAGAAGGGCCATTACATCGAAAGAAATGTGATACTGTTGCTGAATATTTACGGGAAAAACTCAAAGGTTATGCTAAAGTTTATGAAGCTCATCCAGTAACACTTTCAAACTCTGAACCAGAACCAGATATTGCTATTGTTAGATTACCTGTTTCTTTATATGATACCCGTCATCCTTATCCAGAAGATATTTATTGGTTAATCGAAATTTCTGATACAACTTTAACCAAGGATTTAGAAGAAAAACGTCTTATCTATGCTAAAGCTGGAATTAGGGAATATTGGGTCATTGAGGTTGAGAAAAAACAGTTAAGAGTATTTAAAGATCTAGCAAAATACAATTATCAACAAGAGCAAATTTATACTAAAGTAGAGATTTCACCTTTGGCTTTTCCCGAAATTAAATTATTAGTTAAAAATTTAGTTGAGTAATAAAATTAGATTATTTATTAAAGTCTAATCTTTTCTTCTGTTCTAATAATTAATCTCGGTTAAGACTTTTTCAGTTGTTCCTTAAGCTTTTGATTACGCTTTTTCAATTGTCTTAATCTAGCGGATGCCAGACGACTTTTATCGTCAGTTTGCTAATCTTCGGATAATTGTTATAACATGGATAGAGAAACACTTGAGGTTATATAAATGCCTACTGTTTATCTCAAAGACGGAACAACGGTACAAGTTCGTCTAGAAGACTTAGAGGACTATCTGTATGATAATCAGGATCAAATAGAAACCCGTCCTCGAAAACTACGCAGACCACCTGTAGATACTTCTGTTATGTCTGTTAGCAATAAATAATGACTGTTACGTTAGGCAAATCTTCCGCTTCAAACTCTCCTTGATTAAGTTTTTCTTGAGTTTTGGCGAAGAAAACACTACATCCGGTAAAAAGTCTGTATTCAGTTTTGGGATCATCGTTTGGACTAGGGATATAACTTTTTTCTTGTCCTAATTCAGCATAAACATATAGACCTCGTTTACCTCTCATTTCACCATAAACACAACCATTAGTACAAGAAGCTTTAAATTCGGCTTTGATGGCTTTGATCCTGATTACCATTTTTTTCAATTTTTATTAAAATATTATATATTACTATTTATAATTGTTAGGAGAGGGAATCCTGACGGCAGAATTCCTCTATTAAGGTTGAGTTAATTACTTTTTGATATTATTAGTACCCTCTATTGAATTATTCGCTGAGTTATTCTTCGCAATAACCATCATGACGGGACTCATCGATTTAAAAGCTTCAAGCATATAAGGATCACGCTTTACGGCAGTCATTACACCAAAGCCAAGATACATAACTACGAAAAATATCTCACTAAA
Organism: Crocosphaera sp. UHCC 0190; assembly: GCF_034932065.1. Lineage (NCBI taxonomy): Bacteria > Bacillati > Cyanobacteriota > Cyanophyceae > Chroococcales > Aphanothecaceae > Crocosphaera > Crocosphaera sp. UHCC 0190. The sequence goes on along the minus strand of NZ_JAYGHP010000007.1, from coordinate 49,278 downwards.
ATTTTTAGATTTTTAAGCATTTTTTCAAATTTTTTAATATTTTTTTACTCTATAAATCTAGCACAAATCAATAGAAAACTTCAAGAAAATCTTTTTCAAATTTTTTATATTTTTAGGTTTATTATCACATTGCTCCAGTTTTGTAGGCTTCAGTGTGAAATTTGGTGGGCATTGCCCACCCTACAAATTCTAGCAAAAGCCCATTAATTCCTCAGTTTGCCATTCTAAGGTGTCTCCAATGGTAGACCCATTATGATAAGCTGCCAGTAAGATCTCGCTGGTTTTGCCCCAACTAATCACCCCACTGTGATCAAGGGCGATCGCCCCTAAATCTCGTTCTCGTTTCTGGCATTCTTCCATGGATTTTTGCATCGCAGCAGGCAAAGATAAGCCATCACCCACTCGAATCACTACCCGCGCAGCAAAACATTCATTAACGATATCTTCCCCTATTCCTGTACAACTAACCCCTGCATCAGCACTAGCATAGTTACCTGCGGGCATCGCTGAATCACTAACTCGGCCAATTCTTTCTAAGCCTTTTCCACCTGTAGAAGTTCCGGCGGCGATTTTTCCCTGACTATCTAAAGCCACAACCCCAATCGTTCCCCGTCGCGCTTCAGAAGACTCTGTATTGGCAAATAAACGCCCCATTTTTCGCTGAAAATCATCTTTCCACTCAGCAATCCATTCTTGGGCCCGAAATTCGGTTAAGGGGTCATAAATGGGGATTTGCAGTTCTCTGGCTAATTCTGCTGCACCGAGATCGGATAAAATGCGATCGCTTTCGGTTTGCAAATATTTGGCTAACTCAATGGGGTTTTTGACACGGGAAACATTAATCACCCCGCTAAAGGTTTGAGTTAACCCTTCCATCAAAGACGCACTCATGCGAATCTGTCCATCTGATTGTAAAACAGAACCCGTCCCTGCGTTGAAACTGGGGTCATTTTCTAGCAGTTGACAGCCTTTTACCACTGCATCTATGGCAGTTCCTCCATGGGTTAATAATTGATAAACTTCGTTGACAATGTTATGCAGGGATAGGCGAACTTTTTGCAAACCCCCTTTATCGTCTAGGGAACTGGCCCCTCCATGAATGATCAGTTTGGGTTGTCGGGTGGTCATGAATTATTATCCTTTATCCTGTGTTTGGGAACGTCTTTTACGACAACGTTCGGAGCAATATTTTACATCATCCCAACATTTGGCCCACTTTTTTCGCCATGTAAAGGAAAGGCCACAAACAACACATATTTTTGTTGGTAAATCAGATTTTGAAGGTTGACGGGCCATGGTTTCAGTTTGGAGATAACTGTAGGAGTAAACGGTCGTTTGTCCCCACAGAAATCGTATATCATAAATAAAGATATTACAATTTCAGTTTTTATGGTAACGACGACTCCTACTAATTTATCTACTATTCTATCTGGGTTTCGGGCTTTATCTGATCCCATTCGTCTACAAGTTTTGGAGTTATTGCAAACTCAAGAATTATGTGTCTGTGAACTCTGTGAAAAACTCGATATCAGTCAGTCTAAACTGTCTTTTCATCTGAAAACTCTTAAAGATGCTGAATTAGTGCGATCGCGTCAAGAAGGCCGATGGATTTATTATCGTTTAAATTTATCTCAATTTATCGTTTTAGAAGAATATTTATCTAATTATCGACAATTGAGTGAGATTTTACCGGCTAAATATTGCCAATAACTGGCGATCACAATCTAATGTTTTCAGTAGTCGGATAAAATTAAAGCCAAGTGTGAATAGAGGAAACAGAGCGGGTGCAAAATACAAAATTAAAGTCAAGTGTGAATAGAGGAAACGGAGCGGGTGCAAAATACAACAGTAAAAGGTTTCAGTTTTTTTAGTAATAATTCTCCCGTTTCTAAATTCCAGACTTTGATAGTAAAGTTTTTAAAGCACGCTTACCTCTTGTAAAAGCCAAGCCTAACACACCAATACCGACTAGACCACCTGTGGTAGAGGGTTCAGGTACACTCGCAACAGATAGGGAAGTAGGTGAGGAAGCAGATGAGGAAGGAGGTACGTCACTGACAAACCAACCCCCAAGAAAATTATAGCGATCGCCATTACCAGTACCAGTGAAGGAGAGGTTCATTTTCACAACTCCACAACCCACCGTGGTTCCACAGTCTTGGTCATAAAGCTCGCTACTGAAGGTGCCATAGGTATAAGATGCTGCCGGCCCCCCATTACCAGTGAAGGCATCACCAAGGGGTATGTTTCCTATTTCCGCGTTATCGTTGTCGAAGAGCCTAGCGACAATTGTGGATGATCCTGTAGGTGTAATACCGACACCATCACCGGTTAAATCAAACAGAGATCCTGATAGATTAGCACGAAAGTAGACTTCGTTACCGAAGATATCTGGGTTGAAGGCTGGAAAATTAAGTGTTTGACTGAAGGTGCTTGGAGTTCCAAAATCGTTGAAACGAACGCTAAATCCACCCGATGGATCTAGAACAGTGGAGAACATATCGTACTGTATATAGTCAAATTCAGCATCTTCAGGAGCAACTCCCAGAGACTGTTCTCCAGTCTCAAGGTTGATATAGAAGATATCCCCTAGTTCATAAATATAATCATATTTGGTGCCACTGCCGCCACCTTCAGATGCGGTACCACTGCTGGGTATCTCTACAATTCCGGTAAGCTTTAAGTTAAACCCGATGTCTTTACCGTTTACAGAATTTTTTACATCGATGTCACTGGGCCGATCACCGGGTATGTGTATTTTCTCTTTATCTTTATCTTTAATGTCTTTAATGTCTTTAACGTCTTTAACGTCGAGTTTAGCTTGTGCTGCGGTTCCAGAGAGTAATACGGCGACAATGGAGCTATAAACGATGGCTTTAGTGTTCATGATTGGTTTGATTTGTGTGACAAAGTTACCCTACTAATATGCACGTAGTTCCTAATTTTGGCAAGAGCTATTTTCAGTGTTATTCCGTAAGTAAGAAGTCGGACTTACACAATTAATAATGTATAAGATAACATGGATGATTAAATAGGATTAAGAAAGAAAAAACGGGAAATAAATACATAATTTTGATTTTTTACTCTTGAAATCAAAAGTTTTTAGACCAATTTATTGACTTATCAAGTTTCTATTTTCCATTGAGCAATAAACAACCCTTTACAGGTTGCTGACATGACTTGACATATAAAATTTAATTGATGTATATTTGACATATCAAAAAAAATTGATATGTGCTATGAACACTCGTATGAACCCCAAAGCTGTTAAAGCAGGGGGAAGTCTCAGCATTTTTGAAAAATACCTAACTATTTGGGTATTGTTGTGTATTTTAGTCGGTATTTCTCTAGGGCGAAGCTTTCCTAGTGTGGCAGAAACTTTAGATTCAATGAGTATCTATAATGTTTCGATTCCTATTGCTATTTGCTTATTTTTTATGATGTATCCCATCATGGTAAAAATAGATTTTTCTCAAGCAGTGCAAGCGGCAAAAGCTCCAAAACCAGTGATCTTAACTTTGGTGGTTAATTGGTTAATTAAACCTTTTACAATGGTGGGTTTTTCTCAATTTTTTCTAGGGTGGTTATTTCTTCCCTTACTAAGTTCAACTGAAGTTATTCGGGGAACAGAAGTTACTCTGGCTAATTCTTATATTGCGGGTTGTATTTTATTGGGAATTGCCCCTTGTACCGCGATGGTATTGATGTGGGGCTATCTTTCCTATAGTAATCAAGGTCATACTTTAGTCATGGTTGCTGTTAATTCCTTAGCCATGTTATTTCTTTATGCGCCCTTAGGAAAATGGCTACTTTCTGCTAATAGTTTAGCCGTTCCTTGGCAAACCATTGTCTTGTCAGTGTTGATTTATGTTGGTTTACCTTTAGCCGCAGGAATTTATAGCCGTTATTGGATATTTAAACATAAAGGCAAAGACTGGTTTGAAAGGCAATTTTTACATTATCTGAGTCCCATTGCCATCTCTGCTTTATTGTTAACATTGATTTTACTCTTTGCCTTCAAAGGAGAATTAATTGTTAATAATCCACTCCACATTCTCCTAATTGCTATTCCTTTATTCATTCAAACTAACTTTATCTTTTTAATTACCTATGTAATTGGATTAAAGTTAAACTTAACCTACGAAGATGCGGCCCCCGCTGCTTTAATTGGGGCCAGTAATCATTTTGAAGTTGCGATCGCCACCGCAGTCATGTTATTTGGCTTAAATTCTGGGGCAGCATTAGCAACAGTTGTCGGGGTATTAATCGAAGTTCCGGTAATGTTAATGTTAGTAGAAGTCTGTAAAAAGACGGCTTTTTGGTTTCCTAGAAATCCAGAAAAAGCAACCTTATTAGATCCCCGTTGTGTCAATTCTTTGAAATAGGAATAAACGAATAATACTATGACCAATTTTGATCATCCTCCCCGTATTTTATTCCTTTATGGGTCATTAAGAGAGCGTTCCTATAGTCGTTTGTTAGCAGAAGAAGCGGCGAGAATTATTGAAGAAATGGGGGCAGAAGTCAAATTTTTTCATCCCCATGAATTACCTTTACGGGGACAAGTGGACGAGTCTCATCCAAAAGTACAAGAACTGAGACAATTAAGTCAATGGTCAGAAGGACAAGTTTGGTCATCTCCTGAAATGCACGGCAATGTTACAGGTATTTTAAAGAACCAAATTGACTGGATACCATTAAACATTGGTTCGGTTCGTCCCACCCAAGGAAAAACCCTAGCAGTGATGCAAGTTAGTGGGGGTTCTCAATCTTTTAATGCGGTGAATACCCTGCGACTTTTAGGTCGATGGATGCGAATGTTTACTATCCCTAATCAATCTTCTGTAGCTAAAGCTTATCAAGAATTTCATGAAGATGGAACTATGAAAGAATCTGCTTATCGTGACAGAGTAGTTGATGTTATGGAAGAACTTTATAAGTTCACTTTGTTGCTACGGGATAAGGTTGATTATTTGACAGATAGACACAGCGAACGGAAAGAAAAACAACTAAAATCAGGGGAAACATCATGAAAAAAGTAATGTTTGTTTGTAAGCGTAATTCCTGCCGTTCCCAAATGGCAGAAGGGTTTGCCAAAACATTAGGAAAGGACAAAATTGAAGTCACCAGTTCTGGGTTAGAAGCAAGTCGCGTTCATCCTACAGCAATACAAGTAATGGAGGAAATTGGTATTAATATTACTGACCAAACATCTGATCCCTTAAGTGATTTTAAAGCTGAAGATTATGATGCTGTAATCTCTTTATGTGGGTGTGGCGTTAACTTACCTCAAGATTGGGTATTAAGAGATATTTTTGAAGATTGGCAATTAGATGATCCCGACGGACAACCGTTAGAAACTTTTCATCGGGTAAGGGATGAAATTAAGGAAAGGGTGACATTATTGATTGAAAAATTAGGGGTTTAATGTTTAACGTAGAGGTAATTCATGAATTACCCCTGCAGAGAATTACAGCAGTTTGCAACTTTTTGGAGTACACCGTTAATTTGTAGGGGCATGGCAATAATAAGTTGATGGTCTTAAGAGTAAGCTTACTAATGCCATGCCCTCACCTTTTATATATCATACTGACTCGCAATCTGCTATAATAGATATCAAGCTTTAAGTAATAATTTTATGAAAAATAGCCTATATGACACAGACTTTGTAGGATGGGTTTTTACCCAAGTTCAAGCTCTAAAAGATCGTAATCCAGACTTCCTTGACTGGGATAATTTAAAAGAGGAGATAGAGAGTTTGGGGAAAGAGCAATTAAACGCCGTTAATAGTCTATTAAAACAAGTTATTATACATCGTCTTAAGTTAGATTATCTCAACGATAACTTGAATAAAAATCATTGGGAAACTGAGATAAATGGGTTTGTCGATCAGATAGAAGATAGATTAACTGCGACCTTAAGAAATAAGATAGATTTACCTAAAATTTACTCCCGAAGTAAAAGGGATTTACTTAAACAATATCCTAAACTTTCTATCCCTCAAGATTGTTCTTATACCCTAGATGATTTACTGATAACCTTCGATTGATTAATAGCTTATTTAGGGCAGCAATTCTCATTTTAAAAGGGTAAATTAGCAAAAAAGTTAATATTCTTTGATTTTGATCTCATTAAAGATCCTTCATGTCTAAAACCGATAAAATATTAACATTGAAATCCTAACCATAACCACCCTTATGATCACCTCTCCTCTCAGTTGGACAGAACTCGAAAAATTAACCGATTTTCACAAAGATACCATTAACGGCCCCACCAACGCCCAAGCCTGTTTACGCCTTTTTGGATCAAAAGAATCAGATATTCGTGTCACCCTCTACCGTGATAACCATGCTTGGTGTCCCTATTGCCAAAAAGTCTGGCTGTGGTTAGAAGAAAAACAAATTCCTTACCGCATCAAAAAAGTCACCATGTTCTGTTATGGACAAAAAGAGAGTTGGTATAAGGGCATTGTACCATCAGGAATGCTGCCCGCCCTGGAATTAGATGGACGCATTATTACCGAAAGTGACGACATTTTAATCGCCTTAGAAAGCGTTTTTGGCCCCTTAACCCAAAGCATGAAAGACCCCGAAGTTATGCCCCTCAGACAACTAGAAAGGTTACTATTTCGCGCTTGGTGTTCCTGGTTATGCTATCCCACCCGTTCCCCCAAACAAGACCAACAAAACAGGGACAAATTTACCACAGTCGTAGCTATGGTAGAAGATGCCTTAAGTCGTGAGTCTGGCCCTTACTTTTTAGAGGAATTTGGCATAGTTGATGTCATTTTTACCCCTTATGTAGAGCGCATGAATGCCAGCCTATACTATTACAAAGGGTACTCTTTACGGGAAGAAAATCCCCGTTTTGGGGCTTGGTTTGACGCAATGGAAAGCCGTCCAACCTATAGAGGGACACAAAGCGATTTTCACACCCATTCCCATGACTTACCCCCACAAATGGGCGGTTGCTATTCAAACAAAACAGACCAAGCTAAAATTAATCAAAATCGGGTAGATAATGGCCCTTGGTTTGGGTTGCCTGATGTCACTTATTTGGAACCCGAAACCTCCCGCGCAGAAGCCCTACAACGGGTGATTAAACACCATCAGAACATTATTCAGGTTAATCCAGCAGATGACCAGTTATTTGATGAAGCGTTGCGTTGTGCGTTGACGTTGATGATGACAGGGGAAACCTGTAAGCCACCAGCAGGATCTGATCAGGCTTTACGCTATTTACGAGATAGAATTAATGTACCGAGGGATATGTCAATTTATGCCGCAAAACGCTTACGAGAAGCCTTAGAAGCGACTGCGGGGTTAGACGGCGATCGCCAGGGGCCAGCCATTCCCTTGAAGCATCGACGGGATCAAGATCCGGTTAATTTTATCTAGAATGAATGAATATTAAGCAATCAAAAGCGATCGCCAATATTTTTGAGCTACCTTTTCAATTACCTTTTGAAGAATTATTTGAACCCCTGCTATCAACAAAAGATTTGTTGATAGAGCGAATTATTTCTACTGGACAAACCACCCCATCAGGAGAATGGTATGACCAAGAGAGAGATGAATGGGTAATTTTGTTACAAGGAGAAGCCCAATTAACCTATGAAACAGGGGCAACCTATAAACTGATCCCTGGGGGTTATCTGCTAATTCCCGCCCATCAAAGGCATCGGGTAGATTATACTTCTTCTAATCCTCCCTGTATTTGGTTAGCAATTCATGGTCATTTAAGTCCTTCTGCCAATTGAAACTCTCCTTAATATGAGAACTCCCATATTTGCCATAACCTCATACAATAAAACCAATCAGAAGTGACTAAAATATTGAATCAACCAAACTCATGAGCGATCGCGATCCTAGTCTCACCCGTCAAATTGAACGATTATATGAATTTAATCTCTATCGTCGTTGGTTATTTGTGATGATCTGCTGGCTAACCCTTGGTCAGTTTGCTTTATGGCAATTACGGGGAGAATTCACCCTCTGGCGAGAACATTTTACTTGGGTAGCAGTACGCTATGGACTAGCTTTTAATCTCATCCCTGCTTTTAGTTTATTTTTCTGTATTGGTGTCACAGGGGCGGTTTTAGTTTGGCAAAGTCTTCATATTCTCAATGGTTTATCCCCAAGGGAAAAAATGCGTCTCGAAAATCAAGTCAGACAGATTCGCCAGTCTGGGCCGGGCCATCCTCTCTGGAAATGGGTTTGTGAGACATCTCAACGTCATTCGAGTTAATTTATGAAAATTCTCCAAATTGTGCCGTCAATATCCCTGGTTTATGGAGGCCCCAGTCAAATGGTGTTGGGATTATCTGCTGCTTTGGCCCAACAGGGAATTGAAGTAACCATCCTGACAACGAATACCAATGGAGATGCGGGACAACCGCCTTTAGATGTTCCTTTGGGGGTTCCCATTCCCCAACAAGGCTATCACATTATTTATTTTGCTTGTTCGCCCTTTCGTCGTTATAAATTCTCTTTAAGCTTATTACAGTGGTTAGGATCTCACGGCCCTGATTACGGTCTGGCCCATATTCATGCCCTATTTTCCCCTATTAGTACGGCTGCTGCAACAGTGGCCCGTTATCGAAATTTACCTTATATTCTCCGTCCATTAGGAACCCTAGATCCCGCAGATTTACAAAAAAAACGGGTTTTAAAACAACTTTATGGCAATTTATTAGAACGTCCCAATTTAGCAGGGGCCGCGGGGGTTCATTTTACAACAGATCAAGAGGCGAAAATTTCTCATCGTTATGGAGTAAAAACCCATGATTTGGTGATTCCTTTAGGGGTAAATCTACCGGATAAGTTACCACCTTTGGGACAAACCAGAAAAGCATTAGGTATTCCTGATAATTTGCCTTTGGTCTTATTTATGTCCAGAATTGATCCCAAAAAAGGCTTAAATTTTTTATTGGCAGCAGGGGAAAATTTAATCAATCAAGGGATAAAATTTCATTTAGTTATTGCAGGATCAAATCCTCAAGATCCAGTTTATGAAGCCCAAATTAAGCAACAAATTGCCGATTCTAGTTTAGCCTCTCAGACAACCATTACCGGATTTGTTCAAGGTGAGGTCAAATTAGGATTATTACAAGATGCAGATTTATTCGTGTTGCCTTCTTATTATGAAAATTTTGGTATAGCGGTGGCCGAAGCAATGGCCGTGGGAACTCCTGTGGTGATTTCTGAGGGGGTTTATATTTGGCCTGATGTTCAACAAGCTTCAGCAGGTTGGGTGACAGCTTTAGAGATAGAAGGGTTAACCCATGCTTTAGAGAAGGCGATCGCCGATCCCTCAGAACGACAAAAACGGGGAGAAAATGCCCGTAAATTGGTGTTAAATCAATATAGTTGGTCAGCTATTGCTCAACAAATGATTATGAATTATCAATCCTTAATCTAGGTTAAATGTAGGTTAATTTTAGCCAAATATTATAACAATCCCATAAATTCTTATATAGTCTCAGATCCTCCGCTATCTTAAAAATTGATGGGATAAAAAAACTGCTGAGGTGATTATGGTATCAATTCGACTTGAACCCTTGAAGGTAGAACGAATTACCGTAGCGATCGCGGATTTACCACCCGATTTAATGGGGACAAAATTGATCCAACTGTCCGATCTTCATTATGATGGTTTACGATTATCTGAAGAATTATTAACCCAAGCGATCGCAGTTAGTAATCTGGAAAATCCCGATCTAATTTTACTCACGGGGGACTATATTACCCATCAACCTGATCCCATTGATGAGTTAGTCATGCGGTTACAAGATTTAAAAAGTCGTCTGGGAATTTATGCGGTTTTAGGCAATCATGATTATGGTTATCATGATGCTAAAGTTAGAGTAATTAATGCCTTAAATAGCATTGGAATTAAGGTTTTGTGGAATGAAATTGCGACCCCATTTGGCTCAGATTTTCCCATTGTTGGATTAGCAGATTTTTGGTCATCAGAATTTAATCCTGCTGCGGTAATGACTCAGCTTTCTCCTCATATTCCTCGTTTAGTTTTATCTCATAATCCTGATACGGCAGAGATTTTACAACAATGGCGTGTTGATTTACAATTATCAGGTCATACTCATGGGGGACAAGTTATTATTCCAGGGTTAGGGGCCGCAGCTTTGATTATTCAACAGATTCATCACTATACCCCCAAAATATTACACCCTTGGATTCCTTTTGTTAACGAATGTTCTAGAGTGGTGAAACATTGGCAATGGGCCCAAGGATGGCATCAAGTTCATCATAACCAACTTTATGTCAATCGTGGTTTAGGAACCTATTTCCCTGGCCGATTCTTTTGCCCTCCCGAAATAACTGTGATTACGTTAAACTAATGGATTATAATAAGCTATACACTCAATTATTGATTGATGAAACATGATCCGTGTGATTATACCTGTTTATAACGGGGAACAGTTTATTGAATCTTGTCTCAAGGTTGTTATTGAACAAAATTGTCTAGATGTTGAACATATTATTGTTGATGGGGGTTCCCCAAATATTGGTAATTGTAATATTTAGGATCAAAAGGGTAAACTTGAAGATAAGATGATTTCTGAAACCCTTGTAGTCATAACAAAAATAAATTATAATATCGGCAAACTAAAAGTTAAGTAAAAGAACGATGAAATCTATAAATATAATCACGGTAGACAATCAACACGGATTAACAAGATGTAGCATAATTCTCTCTGAAGTGTTAAAAAACGCTGGTTTTCAGGTATCAGTTTTTACAGTTGGTAAAGCATCTATAAAACATAAAATTCATCGGCTGACTACCTACATAGACAATTTTGTTAGTAATACATTTAGAGGTAAACCCCCTTACGATATCAACATCTTCATACAAGATATTGTTCCTTCTTGGTTGCCTTATGCGCGGTTTAATTGCTTGCTTCCTATGCCAGAATGGTTTAGGGATGATGGAGTTTCTTTGTTAACTAATTTTGATTGTATTTTGTGTTGTACAAAATTAACCCAAGAGATTTTTCATAAATTAGGTTGTAAAACAGAATATATTAGTTTTACGAGTCTTGATCAATATGAACAAAAAATTTCTAAAAATTACGATAAATTTTTTCATCTTGCGGGTAGTAATGCGTCACAAAAAGGAACTAAAACTTTGATAGAAGTTTGGAGTCGCCATCCTGAATGGCCGTCTATTATTGTTCGCCAAAAGAAGCAACCTTTTCATATTTGTGCTCCTAATATAGAATACATTACCAATTTTTTGTCTGATGAAATATTGCATCAGTATCAGAATACTTTTGGTATTCATCTTTGTCCATCTGAAGTAGAAGGATTCGGTCATTATATTGTAGAAGGAATGAGTACAAAAGCGGTTATTATTACCACTAATGCACCACCAATGAATGAATTAATTACTTCTGAAAGAGGACTTTTAGCTAATTATTTTCAAACAAAAAGTCAAAAATTAGGTACAAGATATTCTGTATATCCTCAAGCTTTAGAAGAAAAAATAGAGGAAGTTTTAGGGATGAGTTATGAGACGAAAAAACAGTTAGGTGAAAATGCTAGAAATTGGTATTTAGATAATGATACATTTTTTCGTCAGAGATTAGTTGAAGTCTTAAAAAATTTAGATTAGTCTTAAAATTAATACAAAAATTGCTATAATTAAGTTAAGCAAAAAATGTTGCCAATGCTTTCTCTATTCGCTGACAATTCCCTTCCCATGAATACTCTTTTTGCACAAGTTTGTAGGCATTATCAGTTAATTTAGTCCTTAAGGAAGGTTGTGACCAAATTTTTTCTATTGCTTCAACTATTTCACCTATTGTATTTCTAATTAATAACTCTTGTCCATCTTTAGCCTTAATTCCCTCTGATCCTTTAGCGGTACTAATTACTGGACAACCCGCAGCAAAAGCTTCTATAATTTTTAATCTGGTGCCACTACCATGTAATAAAGGAACAACCATAACACTCGCTAAAGATAAATACGGTTGTACATCAGGAACAGTTCCAGTAACAATAATATCAGGATCTTTTTGTGCTGATTTCAACATTTTTTTTGTCGGAAACTGACCGACTAATAATAGTTGACAATCTGAATACTTTTGTTTAACTTTAGGATAAATTTCATCAATGAGTAATTCAGCAGCAACCGTATTAGGATAATAAGATAAATACCCTGAATAGAAAATAATATGATCGGTTTTTTCTAAATCTTGAGGCGGGGAACATTGACCTAATCTGATAGTTTGATAATTATCGATATTAACGCCATTGGGAACAACATAAATAGGAGTTTCTTTTCCATACATTTCCCCTAATAAATGAGCATCTTCTTGACTACAGACCCAAACTTGATCACTTTGACGGGTTAATTCACCTTCTATTTGTTTGAGATGGGCTAATCGTAAATTTGCTTTGAGTTGCGCTGTGAGAGGTTCTTGTGAGCGATCAGGTTGAGCAAATAAATGGGCTTCAACATTATGATTATCAAAAATAATATGACAAGGATAATTTTTAATGATTGGTAAATAACGAGATAACCAAACTTGTTCAAAGATAACAATATCTGGCTGAAATTTAGTCATTAAATCTGCTAATTTTTGAGCCGCTAATTTAGAATAAGGCCAATCAGCATCAGGATGACCCGAAGGCCGTAACCACCATAACCGTCTTTCCCATTGTTCCCAACGAGAGCGTTGTTCTTCCACATTATAATGTTCCCAAAGAGTAATTCCTGACAAAACATTAGGAGTAAGACTCCAATTTGCGGCGGAAAAGATCCCCACTGGCCCCAACTTCATCATAATATTGATATTTTGCCAGTTACGAATACGAACCCCCCCAAAAATCGGATAGGGAGCTTCTCTGGTAATAAACAAGGTTTTAATGTTCATAGTTTAAATAATAAACTATTTAATCCCTCCAATAATTGGAGAAATTTCTATAATGATTTGACTAAGGCATCTTGAACCGCAGGGGGAAGTTGCCGCATAATTTTTCCTTTTTCGGGGTCAACGGCCACAATGGTAATTTTTGCCGTCACAGAGAGTTCTTGTTTTTCTGATGATTCAATCCGACAGTCCCAATACATTTTTACCCCTGTCATTTCGTCCATACGGGTTTTGATGATCGCCATTTCTCCAAGTCGGAGAGCGCGATGATAACGGATGGATAATTCGACAACGGGTAAATCACAGCCTAATTTCACTAATTCTGCAAAATCTATGCCAATTGACCGTAAATATTCAACCCTAGCGGTTTCCATCCAAGTCAGATAGGTTCCGTGCCAAACGGCCCCTGCATAGTCAGTATGATGGGGTTGTACCCTGACGGAATACTCAAACCATTTTTCAGTAGTCGCTTTTAGTCCAGTTTTTGCGGTGATCGCTGTGGTTGGGGGAAGTTGGGGAGACTCTGGTGATGAAGACAACTTTGTTAACTCAGGTGATCAGTAGAACTCTCAACAATTTTATCCTGTAGATGTTCAAAAATCCTAGATTAATCTAGTTTTGTAATTGAGTTGGTTTTAGGGTCAATAATTTTACGGCCTAACCCAGCAAATTGAATGGCTAAATTTGTTTTTTGACCTGACCCTAAAATATGGGTAATTTCTCCTTCACCAAAGCTATGATGAATAATGCGATCGCCCACTGACCATTGATGATTATTGACCTGGGATATTGAAGTTTTTTTGTGGGTGACTTTTCTCGCAGTTGGTCTGACATTACTATTAATTAAATCTGGGGGAATTTCTTTTAAAAACTGTGAGGCTAGTTTAGATTCTTTGGAACCCCAGACAAATCTTTCTCTAGCATAGGTAATAAATAATTGTTCTTGGGCGCGGGTAATTCCGACATAACATAATCTTCGTTCTTCTTCTAAGGATAAGGGATCGCTTAAACTCCGAACATGGGGCAAAATTCCTTGTTCTAATCCCACTAAAAAGACAATGGGAAATTCTAGTCCTTTCGCGGAATGGAGGGTCATTAATGATACTTTTTTCTGGTCTTCTTGTAGGTTATCTAAATCAGAAGCAAGGGACGCATTGGTTAAATAGCCTTGTAAGCTTTTGTCTTCATTATCTTCTTGATATTGAGCGATCGCACTATATAATTCATAGATATTTTCGACTCGATTATCTGATTCTTCTGTTCCTTTTTGTTTTAAATCATCAATATAACCCGATTGTTCCATGACTTGATCTAAAATTTCTGTAGCTGAAAGTTGGGTTAATTGACTTTGGAAAGATTGAATCATTTTAGCAAATTTATTAACGGCTTTTGCTGCCCTTCCTGCCAAGGTATTAACTGAGGTTTCATCACTAATAATTTCCCAGAGAGGAATCTCTAATTCTTGGGAAGCTTTTAATAGGGAATCCATCGAAGTTTTACCAATCCCACGACGGGGAGAATTAATAATTCTGAGTAAGCTAACGGTATCTGCAGGGTTAACAATTAAACGTAAATAAGCAAGAGAATCTTTAATTTCTTGGCGATCATAAAATTTGAATCCACCGACAATGGTATAAGGAATATTACTCTGGATTAGGATATCTTCAAAGGGTCGAGATTGGGCATTTATACGATAAAGAATGGCAAAGTCTCCCCAATTTAATTCAGGGTTTATATTAATTAACTCTCGAATTTTATGAATAACAAAATCAGCCTCTATTCGTTCATCATCAGCTTTATAACAATAAATTTGTTCCCCTTCGCCTCTAGTGGGTTTAAGAATTTTATCAATCCGTTGGCTATTATTTTCAATTAAGCTATTAGCCGCTAGTAAAATATTTTCTCTAGAGCGATAATTTTCTTCTAATTTAACCATTGTTCGGGTATCTTCATCGGGTAAACCGTCCCCAAAGTCTGATTGAAAATTCAACAAAATGGTAAAGTCAGCCATGCGAAAACTATAAATAGATTGATCCGCATCACCTACCACAAAAACAGAGCGATTTTGCCAATTCCATTCACTTTTTGTGTTTTCTCCATTGGTGGAAAGTAAGCGAATTAAATCATATTGAATGCGATTAGTATCTTGATATTCATCGACTAAAATATGTTGAAATTGATGATGCCAATAGCCTAAAACAGATTCATTTTGTTGAAAAAGCTGCACAGGGACTAAAATTAAATCATCAAAATCTAAAGCATTATTAGCTGCTAATTGGGTTTGATACTCATTATAAACTTCTGAAATTACCCGACCTTTATAATTGGGATTTTCTTGCAAATATTCTTCAGGGGAAAATCCTAAATTTTTTGCATTACTAATTTCATAACGGACGGAACGGGGATTAAACTTTTTTTCATCTAAATTAAGTTGTTTAGTTGTAATATTTTTAACTAAACTTTGGGCATCAGATTCATCAAAAATCGAAAAATTACGTTCCCATTGCCGATTTCTTTTGTCCTGGTATTTATTAATATCATACCGTAAAATCCTGGCACATAAACTATGAAAAGTCCCGATCCAAAGTCGTTTAGTCGTTTTTCTATAAACCTGGGAAAGTAATTTTTTCTGTTCGTATTCAGCCAAAGAATTAAAAGGTTTTCCATGATTTTTAAGAGCCATTTCTTGAGCAAAAAGTCGCTCAATTCTTTCCTTCATTTCCTTAGCTGCTTTATTGGTAAACGTCACCGCTAAAATCGATTCAGGATCAACCTGATGATGACTAATCAGGTGAGCAATACGATAGGTGAGGGCCCTAGTTTTGCCAGATCCCGCCCCCGCCACCACTAATAAAGGGCCACAAAAATGCTCAACGGCAATACGTTGGGAAGGATTGAGTTGAGAAAGAAAATCAGAGGAAATGGTCATAGAGATTCAAAGTTAGGGTAGCATATCGTCACCCTTGATTGTATCGTTAATCGCTGAACTCAAAGGCGATCGCCGTTTCTTACTTCAGGTAAAGCTACCTAGCTTAACACATTAAGGAAAAAAAAATTTTCTAATCATGACACAATAAGTTCATCAAAATTGAAATTCTCCCTTACAATGGAGATAGCGGAGACAAATGTTTCCGTTCACTCCTCACACCACACTCCGCCTGGGCATTTTCATGTTCGGGCGGTTTCTTATTCAAGGTTAATAAAAGTTAAACTTGCCTTAAGCTCAACGAAGAGGGAGGTTATCCAGCGATAACTTCAGTGATTGGTGAAGTTGTGACGAAAATAGGTTAAAATCGAGAAACTTTTCCTTATGGTAGAATTCTAGAGTATTCTAGAGAAACGTGAGCAATCAAAGGAATTCTCGGTATGTCAGCTACACCCCAAGTTACAGACGATAAATTTAAACAAGAGGTTTTAGAGAGCGACATTCCTGTTCTGGTGGATTTTTGGGCGCCTTGGTGTGGCCCCTGTCGTATGGTAGCTCCAGTTGTGGACGAAATTGCTGAACAATACGCAGGCCAAGTCAAAGTGCTGAAACTGAATACGGATGAAAATCCGGCGACAGCAAGCCAGTACGGAATTCGCAGTATCCCCACCCTCATGATTTTCAAGGGAGGCCAACGGGTAGACATGGTTGTGGGAGCCGTTCCCAAAACAACCCTAGCTAACACTCTCGAAAAATATCTTTAGTTTCTAGCCAAAAGCTAGGATTCAGTTTAGGGGTAAGCCTTCATGGACTTATCCCTATTTTGTCTGAAAAAACCAACTCAGCCCAATAGCCTAACGGAAGTGGATTGGCCGAAACAGCCGAGAATATGTAACAATGTTAACCTAAATCAAATTGATGTAAACGACCCATTAGATTAAATCTATGACTTCAGCAAACACCAATATTAATCAGCAGGATAAAGTTCTAGAGGCAATGAAAAATTTTGCCGAACAGTACGCTAAGCGCACAGATACTTATTTTTGTAGTGAACCCTCTGTCACCGCAGTAGTGATTGAAGGGTTAGCTAAACATAAAGAAGAATTAGGCTCTCCCTTGTGTCCCTGTCGTCATTACGAAGACAAAGAAGCGGAAGTGAAAAATACCTATTGGAACTGTCCTTGTGTCCCCATGAGAGAACGCAAAGACTGTCATTGTATGTTATTCATCACCCCAGACAATGAATTTGCGGGCAAAGAACAGGAAATTGATCTAGAGTTTATCAAAGAAATCAGAGAAACTATGTCTGCGTAAGAAAAATCATGGCATCAGAGGCATTTTTGCAAGGGATTAAAGAGTTTAATCAGGGGGAATTTTACGCCTGTCATGATACATTAGAAGCTATTTGGATCGATTCAGCAGAGTCGGATAAACGGTTTTATCAAGGTGTTTTACAGGTAGCGGTGGGTTGTTATCATCTCGAAAACCATAATTGGCGTGGGGCAGTGATTTTATTGGGGGAAGGTGTAAGACGACTCGTTGACTATCAACCAGAGTATGAAACCATTGATGTCACAAAGTTGTTAGCAGAAAGTCAAGCATTACTGCTTTATCTCCAACAAACTGACCCTGAAAATATTGCTGAAGTTGCTCAAACCCTCAAGGAATCCTCTGATAATGCCCCCTGTTCTTTGCCTCATATTGTCATTTTAAATAAGTCTTAAAAGAAGGGAATGACAATTTATCCTGATCCCAATAATCCCTATCCGTTAGAGAACTATAAGCAATTATGTTTCCTCAAAAATATTATCACGAACCCTAATATTATTGTGGGAGATTTTACTTATTATGATGATTTTGAAAATCCCCATAATTTTGAAAATAATGTTCTCTATCACTTTGATTTTATTGGTGATAAGTTAATTATTGGCAAGTTTTGTGCCATTGCGAGTGATGTTAAATTTATGATGAATGGGGGAAATCATCCCCTAAATTATTTTACGACTTATCCCTTTACGATTTTTGGCCATGCTTGGGAAAATACCATGTCTGTTGCTAATACTTCCAAAGGAGATACCATTATTGGTAATGATGTTTGGTTTGGCTATAATGCTTTAATTATGCCAGGGATTAAAGTCGGAGACGGGGCAATTATTGCAGCTAGTTCAGTGGTAACAAAAGACGTAGAACCTTATACCATTGTAGGTGGAAATCCAGCTAAATTAATTAGAAAGCGGTTTGAAGATGAGGTAATTAATTTATTATTAAAACTCCAATGGTGGGATTGGCCAATTGAAAAAATCACTCAAAATATTGGGATACTTTGTAGTAATAATTTAGCGGCATTAAAACAATTATATTAATATCGATATTAGCAAAATTGTGGCGAATTTTTCACAAATTGCCTTATGTCGAACTCAGGTAACAAAAAGCGAGAGAGACGCTATTCTTAACGTCTCTCCTAATATCAAGTATGGAAATATGAAAACGACGACTTAGAAGCCCATGCCGCCCATACCCATGCCGCCCATGCCGCCCATGCCGCCCATACCGCCCATGCCGCCCATATCGGGGGCTGCGGGGGGTTCGGGTTCTGGTTTTTCTACCACTAAGGCTTCTGTGGTTAAGACCATACCAGCGATCGACCCAGCATTTTGCAGAGCAGAGCGCACTACTTTCGCTGGATCAATAATTCCTGCGGCGATCATATCTTCTAATTGCCCTGTGATGGCGTTATAACCGATATTAAACGCGGTTTCTCGTACCCGTTCCACAATAACAGAGCCTTCAACCCCGGCATTATTAGCTAACTGACGCAGAGGAGCTTCTAAGGCTTTAGCCACGATATCGGCGGCCACTTGTTCTTCGGGGTTGGTGAGGGTATGTTTGAATTCAGCAATTTTAGTCGCTAAGTGAATTAGGGTTGTTCCCCCACCAGGGACGATACCTTCTTCTATGGCTGCTTTGGTGGCGTTAAGGGCATCTTCAATGCGAAGTTTGCGATCTTTTAATTCGGTTTCAGTTGCGGCCCCAACTTTAATGACAGCCACACCTCCGGCTAATTTAGCGATCCGTTCTTGCAATTTTTCAATGTCATAGCTCAAGTCGGTTTCGGCCAGTTGTTTGCGGAGTTGTTCAATGCGTTTTTGTACAGCCGCCTTGGTTCTGTCATCAGTGGTAGCGACAATGGTGGTATTGTCTTTAACGATAGTAACTTTGGTGGCTTGTCCTAGCATATCCAGGGAAACAGAATCTAAGGTTAAGCCCACTTCTTCAGAAATGACACTGCCTCCGGTAAGAATGGCAATATCCTGTAAAACAGCTTTGCGTCTTTCCCCAAAACCAGGAGACTTGATCGCCGCTACATTTAACACCCCTCTGGCTTTGTTGACGACTAAGGTGGCTAAGGCTTCTCCATCTACATCTTCTGCAATGATTAAGAGGGGTCTACCGGCCCGGGCTACACTTTCGAGGATGGGAACTAAATCCGCGATCGTACTGACTTTTTTGTCGGTGATCAATAAGAAGGCGTTATCAAATTCGACTTGTTGTCTTTCTTGATCTGTGATGAAGTAGGGAGAAAGATAACCCCGATCAATTTGCATCCCTTCTACCACTTCTAACTCCGTGGTGAGAGATTTGGACTCTTCAACGGTAATAACCCCGTCTGTGGTCACTTTATCCATGGCTAGGGAGATCATATCACCGACTTCTTGATCGTTCCCTGATGATACAGTAGCCACTTGGGCGATCGCATCTCCCTCAACAGGTTTAGCAATAGCTGCAATTTCTTCGACAAGGTAAGCGATGGTTTTTTCGATGCCACGACGCAGGGACACCGGGTTGGCCCCAGCGATCACATTTTTTAAGCCTTCCCGAATTAAGGCTTGACCAATGATGGTGGCGGTTGTGGTTCCGTCTCCAGCCACTTCTTTGGTTTTGGAGGCAATTTCTTGCATCAGTCTGGCCCCAGTATTTTCCAAGGGATTTTCTAATTCAATTTCTTTAGCAACGGTGATCCCGTCGTTAACAATTTGGGGGGCCCCAAATTTCTTTTCTAATAATACATTCCGTCCTCTGGGGCCGAGGGTTATTTTTACAGCATCAGCAAGGGCATTGACCCCTTGTTCTAATGAGCGTCTTGATTCATCGCCGAATGATACAATTTTTGCCATATTCGTCTCTTTACTCCTGTGACTCTTTGCAATCAGACATTCTCCAATGATTAGGAAAAATGCTTGCGTTTCGGGCTGATGTCACCCTACTTATGTTAATTTAGCACTCTTGTGGTGTGAGTGCTAATCTTTGAGGTCAAAAAATGGGGTGATTTTTCTCAAGGGAAGGGTGAGGTGTGGAAAGTTGGGCAAAGAAGGTGAGGATATCTCGAAAGTTTGAGGAGATAAGTTAAAGTATTAGTCTGACAGTCGTTAGGGAGTTAGGGCAATGATGACATGGCAAGATGTCTGTGAAAACAAGTCAACAAGTTAAACGCAGAGTAAGTCTTAAATTAGTTTTAGATAGATTAAAAATTAAAGGATACTAATGAGTCTTAAAAAATGGAAAATTCTGAACTCAGAGTTTGTTATTAATAACCAATGGTGTATAGTTCGACAAGATAAGGTTGAATTACCGAATGGGGCGATTATTGATGATTACTTTGTCAATATCCGTCCTGAAATTGCTTTAGTTATGCCCATTACACCCAATAATGAAGTAGTTTTTGTCCGTCAATATCGTCATGGAGTAAAAGAGATTTTATTAGAACTTCCTGCTGGAGCATTTGAACCACAAAAAGAGACAAGTATAACGGCAGCTAAGCGAGAATTAGAAGAAGAAACTGGTTATATTGCCCAAGAATTAATCTTGATGAAAACAATTTATGATAATCCGGTAAAAGATGATAATAAAATTCATATCTTTCTGGGTTTAAATGTGCAAAAAACCGGACAAATTAATTTAGATATTACTGAAGAAATTGAAGTGGTTTTAGTGCCAATTAAAGATGTAATTGATAAAATTATGTCCGGTGAAATTTGTGTTGCAGGAACTATTGCCACAATTTTTATGGGATTAGAATTCATAAAAAAATACCATTAAGTTAAATGATCTAATTAGTATGTTAGATTTGTTTAGCTAATTCTACCCAATGATGAATTCCTGTTTTTGTGGGTTGTCTGGTAGGAGTAAATGTCCAAATATCTCGTTTATGTTGTCCCCCATAACTAATATGAATAGGTCTATTTTTACCATAAAAATAAAGAGAATCAAAGGGCAATTTGTTGGCTAATATCCAGTCAACTAATTCATCACTATTAAGATTAATAATAAAACAGTCACAAGCGGCTCCTAATCGATTACAATAATAGTTGCCTTTGCTATTAGTTTCATGGGCCATATGTTGATCTCTTGCTGGATCAATGCGACCATTTTTAAGACCTGTAACGGGATCTTTTTGATTTAAGTAGCGTTTGAGATCGGGGGAACAAAACCCATAAGTTAGTTTAAATCTATCAATACCAAAGTAATCAATTATGGGGTCGATAATGCTTTGATTTAACTGTTTAAGGGCAGTAATAGTTTCTTCATTTTTAGGATAGGGAGCAATTTTTTCCGAATATTTATGATAGGTTTTAGTACAGGTACAAAAAACTTCTAAGGTCAAATATTTGCCTAAATATGTTATATTCATAAACTTGAAGCTTGAGGGAAACAATAGTAGGGGCAATTCATGAATTACCCCTACAGTATTTTACCAAAATCATGATAAAATGTCTCATAAAACTTGGCTAGGAATTGATCCGGGACTCGCTATTATTGGGTGGGCAATTTTACAAGAAACAGATTCACCACTTCCCTTAATCATCGACTATGGAATCATCAAAACTGAAAAAAACCTATCAACTCCCCAAAGATTGTTAGAAATTGAGCAAGACTTAGAAGAATTAGTCCAAGAATTCAAGCCTGATCGGATCGCCATTGAAATGCCCTTTTTTAGCCGAACTATTAAAGCTGCCGGAGGTGTTTTACAAGCATTAGGAGTAATTAATTTAGTGTGTTATCGGAATACTAAAATCGAGCCAATTTTTTTACATCAAGCCAGTTGGAAATGTCATTTAGGGGATGGTAGAGCAGATAAAAAAGAAGTAGCACAAATGATAGGAAATCTCTTTGATTTAGACTCCTTACCGATTGATGATAGTGTAGATGCGATCGCCATTGCCTATGGGGGTTTATGTGGCCTAACCAATAATATTGGATAAGCCAAAAATCAAACTTACAGAAATACCCGATGTTGTAAAGAAGGCATTTGTTGACGCACCCGTTTAATACGAGTCGGGTTAATTTCTGCGATCGCCATGCCTGGTTGTTGGCCAGCGTCATCTAAAATCATCCCCCAAGGGTCAATAATCATCGCGTGACCATGGGTAAAACGCCTAGCATAGTGATTTCCCGTTTGAGCAGGAGCAATGACATAACAGGTATTTTCAATGGCTCTAGCTTGTAACAAAACCTGCCAGTGATCCTTACCTGTAAATGCTGTAAACGCCGCAGGAACAAACAAAACATCAACTCCTTGACGGGATAAATGACGGTACAACTCAGGAAAGCGCACATCATAACAAATCGAGAGGCCCAAATTTCCCAAGTCCCCAGAGGCATAAATATCAGGCAACCGTTGTCCAGCCATCACTGTGCTAGACTCCCGATAAGTATTACCGTCAGGCACATCCACATCGAACAGATGCACTTTTTGATAACGGGCGACTTCTATGCCAGTTGGATCAACTAAAATGGCGGTATTATAGGCTTTAGTCCCATCACCTTCAACGGGAACAGGAAAGCCACCCCCTAGGATAGTAATCTGGAAGCGTTGCGCCATTTTTTTCAGGAACTTTTCTGCTTTTTGAGCAATTTCTTGGGCTTTTCCTAGTTTATCTTCTTCTTTACCGAGAAAAGCAAAGTTTTCTGGCAGACCAATTAACTCAGCCCCACGACGGACAGCTAGTTCGATCAGTTCCTCAGCCTCAACCAAATTTTTTTCGAGGTCAGGCTTGCTTGTCATTTGAATGGCAGCAGCGAGATAAGGTTTCATCAGTTCCTGATTGTAAAAAAATCTATTTTAATGATAAACCCCTATGGCATCATGATGGGGTTATGGGATGCGGTAAATCATTGATGTAGGGGCAATTCATCAATTACCTCTACTGTGTAATGTATCAACTCGCAAACGGCCGTAATGGGGAAAAATCAACGCTCAAAACTCTGAGTTAGAAAAGATGGCTTAACTCTGAGATATCTGACGCGCTTTTCCAACCCTCCATTCCCGCACACCAAACATAAGTTTGAGGGGTTATGCCCTGATTTAAGAGTTGTTCGGCGGAAAAAGGCCCAGTTTGTTGATTATCTTTATAAAGATACCATTTTCTTTGAGTTGGGGCTTGGGGTGCTGTTTCAACTACTTGATTTTCTACTGTATTTTGTTGAGTAGAAGTGGTTTGTAATGGTTTCTCATTATGATAAATATCTGTGGCTGCATAGAGTTGATAATCATTAATAACTTGCTTAATAATTTCAGCTTCTCGTTTATATTCTGGGCTATCTTTCCCCCCTTGTTTTTGTAATTCTTGGGCGCGATTTTCTAGATAAGTTGTGAATTGTTGATAAAGTTGTTGTTTTTGTTGGGGGGTTTCTGCTGCGGTCAATTTTTGGGTAATTTGTCGTTTAATTTCTTCTTGATCAGGACGACAGGCCCGCACTTCTAAGATTTGTGATGCTTCTTCCCAACTTGAGGCAATATCAACGTTTTGTGAACCTATATTAGTTGGACGAGTATAACGGATGGTATTTTCTCTAGTTGCCTGATTTTCTGATAGATATAATACGTTTAATGCTCTTGCTTGAATCACTAATTGAAAGATTTTAGGATCTTCGGGAAAGATATCCCAAAATGGGGGTTCTTTTTGAATGTGTACAGGAATAGGTAAGTCCCTGGGTTCTCCTCGTAATTGGGCGCGTTTTGCTTCAATACTGTCCCCTTTCCAGTCTTGATAGGATTGTCTTAATTCTTTCATACCATCAATACATCGTAAAGAAAATCCCCCTGTTTCTTGTACAAAGACGATACGATGACGTTCTGGATCGCCTAAAGGTTTAATGGCGTTTTCTCCAATATCATTAAATTGTTGTAGCAGGGGAAGAAGTTTTTGGGCCGCAGGATCGGCAGTATTCCTTCCTCCTAAAAGGGCAACATTAATATTGGTAGCGGGAGTAAATCCGGCATCTTTTCCAGATAAAACTGCTTTATCCATCAAGATTAATGGTTTAGATTTATTGTAAGCAATGCGAATATTATTGACAATTTCTGTCTCATCATTGAACAGTTTAAAGAGGCGATCGCAAGCGGCCATCTCGGTATAAAGATGACTATTTTTCGGGGTTCTCTCCACAACGATAATTTTACTATACTTATAGATAATATCTCCTAAGTCATCTTCTTGAACATCGGGAATTTGGGTAATATCAAATAAGCGCATATATTCATCAGCGCGACGGTTTTTCTTCCAGAAAGGACTCGCTTCTTTAAGAATATCTTCTGAGAGGGTACTACATACTCTATCTAACCCGATCTCAAACCGACTTTTGCTTCCTTGAGTATCGGCCCCTAATTGTTCAATTAAGTCTTGATAGAGTTCATTAAGTTTATCCCGTTCATATAGTTTAATACCATTAATGCTTAAAGCGTCAGCACTTTCTGCTTGATGATCTGCTTCTTGTGCAAACTGATCTCTTGTCTGTATTAAACGCTGTTGAAAACGGTTTAAACGTCGTTCTAATTTGTCTAATTCTTCTTTTAATCTATCAATGACAATTAAGGAAGCAGCGCGGGTTTTTCGTTGAATTGTTGCCACTAAACTTCCTTCAAGATTAGTTAAAATATTATCACAACAGACTTCCATTCTATCCTGTTTTGTAATGCCATACCGTGATTTGATTTGGGTGAATTCCTCTAAAGCTTGTTCATATTGTTTCTGTCTTTCGGTTTCTCTTAGTCCCCAAATTTGTTCTTGTTGCTGACTAAATCTTTGTCTAATATCATCAAAGATTTGTCGCACAATTGTGATAAATGTCTGGGCAAATTTAGTCCCATAATTACGATCTTCTAAAATTCGATAAAGTTCCGTTTCTAGGCTACTTCTTCCTTGAGTAATGATGCGATCGCGGTTATCATAAATACGTTGAAAATAGTCCCCATGTAATCGTTCATCAGGACTTAATTCTCGAAAATGATCTTGGCGAAAAGTATTAACTTCTTGCCTAATAAATTGATCTAAATCTTTAATTTTACCCTGTTCTTTGCCCAAAAAATTAATTCCTTTGGCTGTACATTGTAAATAATTTTCTTGATTAATAGTTTGCCGCAGTTTATTAATCCATTGGGACACTTCTTCTAAATAAGATTTATCTTGTGCTGCCCCTAAGTCCGTTAATAATTCAACATCAGTTAAACGCATCCTTTTAAGAATATCGTTTTTGATTAATTCCATCGAATCTGCTGGTAGTTTTGCATTTTCATTTAACCACCAATTAACTAAATCTTTAGCAAGTCGATAACATAAAGAACTGCGAATCTGAGAAATTGGGATTTCTATGGTAGATAGACCAAAACTCATGAAATTCTTGGGATAACCTCTACCGCCAGGATCTGCCTGGGCCCAAGCTGATTTAATATTATCTCGGATAGATCGCTTATGGGGTGAAAAATCTGAGGTCAAATCTAAGAAAATATTTTGAGCAATCATTTCTCGAATTTGTTCAAGTTTAAAGTCACTTTCCCCATTTTTTGTTCCCACTAAATAAGTAAAATCAAAGGGGGCGCGATTGCTGCGAACTTCATCAGCTAAATTCTTACTAAATTGACTATGATATTCTGTCCGATAGTCAGAAAAGTAACTTAATTCCATCATGGCCCCATAGCCATTTGCTAAGACGCGATCACCTACTTTTATTCCTGCAAATGCTTGAGGCATAGGAACAATTGCGGTTATTAAAGGACTACCTTCCCCTTCTAACCATTTACGCACACAATAGCCCATATCGATGAGCATTCCGCTACCTGTTCCCCCAGAAAGTGACCCGGTAATAAACACATTAATGGCATTGGTACTAACTTTAATACCATAGTTATTTAACATGAAATTTTCACGGCCTTTAACTCGGTTTGTCGCGGCTAAAAACTTATCTCGAATATCATGATAATTACAAAATAAGGCAAATCTTCCACAAGCGCGAATTTGTCCGGCCCCTGCTTCTAAGGAGGTAATATTTCTTTCTAATTCCCTGGGAAACCAACTATCAATCCAAGGATATTGTTCCATACTAGAAACCATGGAACTCACTTGTTTACCACTAACACTGGCCCAATGTTTTTCATGATCTTTAAAAGGACTTCCCCCTGCTTCGGGGTTATTAATTTTATAATCTTTATCTGTATCAACAACTAAAAAACTTAGGATCGGAAATTTTTCTAAACTGCCATAGGTTTCTTCTACTAATCTTCTAATTCTCGATAAAATTTCTGCTCCGGTTCCTCCCACTCCCACTAAGATAGTGGGAACCATGCTTTTTTCTTCAACTGCTGCCATTTTTTCCTCCTTATTCCAATTATTGATACTATTTTAATGATCAGTCAGGGCGGGTTTATGTAACATATTTGAGAGAAGCATAGAATTTGAGCAAAACCCACCCCTACAAATTGTGGGTAATTTATTATTAACAAGGGGATATAAACGGTAAACCTGCTGCTATCATCAATGCTGTTACAATAATTGTACCAATAAATGCCGTTCCTAAAGAAATTTTACCTGATGCGTCCATAGACATTTTAAAAAGTCCTTGAAACACCCAACGATCTAGAGGTAAAACCAACAACCAAAGGAAAGCAATAACCGCACATCCTAACCAAAAATTGATCCATTTCCAGTTACCATTAAAATGACTAAAAAAGTCTCTCAAAAATAATTCTTCAAGATAGGTTCCTCCGGTATTAGATAAACTAATATTATCACGATAAATCCCACCAGTTTGCCGAGCAGCAGACCTTAAATTAGGGACATCTCCATCCCCAAAAACTAGAGAATTAATCTTAATCTTTTGGCCGGTTGCTTGAGTAACAGCAGATTGAGTTAAAGTGACACCTGTATCAGTTACTATTAACAATTCACGACAATGATTTGCTTGCTCTCGTAAAACTTCTGTCGTTTCCTTAATAACAATATCTAGGTCATCTTGTGAGGGTTCAGGAATTAATTGATAGGGTAAATTGGGATCGCTTAACCTTCTACTCAATTCATCAGTAACAACCCCTTGTTGTGATTCCATTGTTGAGGTTAATTTTGGGGCTTTTCCGCCTCCAATACCAAAAATTTGCACCTTATTCGGCACAGCTAATTTAGAATTTTCTTCGAGATAAGCATTAACGGCTTTAACCTCTTGATCCATGATAGAATTGGGAGAATTAAAAGGTTGGGGTTGATAAGTGCTACTACTTAAATCCAGGGCGATCGCCACAGCAACGGGGGGTTTTCCTAAACGCAGTAACCCAAATAATAAGGCTAGTGCTAAAAAGATACCTACCAATATTAAAGGGGTATAAAATAGCGGGTTTTCTATTACTTTGCGTCGGTACTTTAACAATGAAGTTTCTCCTTAATGTTAATTGAATTGTAGTAGTTACAAGGCAGGGTGGGTTTTTATCTGAGTCTAATAGGATAATTGACAAAGCAGGGCGGATTTATTTAACCTATTTGTGAGAATCATATAATTTTGAAAAAACCCGCCCCTAAAAAAAATGAAAACGGCTATTTAAGGGGGTCAAATTGATAATTTGACCCTTTTGGCCCTTGATTTCCTTTAACTGCTTTTACTAGGGGAACTTCATCAAATAGATTAAAATTTGTGGTACTATCTGTTAGGATAACACCTTGATTAAATGCTTGAGCAATTGCGGCTCGATCTGGGGTTTTACTAACTGTATCTATCAAGGCTTTTGTGGCATCATAAGCGGTGGCAGTGCGCCAACTTACTCGACCTTTCCAACTATTAATGGCATCTTTGGCAAAGGGATCATTAGGACTAAAACTCCAAGGAACAGCTAATACCATCCCTGCGATCGCGTCTCCTCCTTTAACTAAAATATCAGCATTATAAAGTTCATCTCCCCCCATTAATATTAAGGGAGAAGCACTATTTTGATTTGCCTTGGCAATTTCTACAGCTTTGGTTACTTGATTTTTACTGAGGGCTAGAATAGCAATTTTTGCACCCTTTTGTTGTGCGCTACTTATGGCATCACCAGGGTTAAAATTAGGAGAATTAATATCAATTTGTTCGATTACAGTACCTTTAACTGCGGGTAAACTATTAATAATTTCTTGTTGTAGTTGTTGACTATAAGAACTATCAGGATTAGAAAAAAGAACAATGGCTGGTGAGGGTTGCTGTTTACTAGCATATTGGGTCAAGGTTTTGCCAACTGCTTGTAAATAATTCACCAATAACTCATCGCCTTTTTGTTCCACAGAAATGGTTCTCAGCGTTGGCTTTCCCCCAGTCTTATTAAAACTACTTGTTAATGGAGATAATACGGCGATTCCTGCCTGTTCATACTGTTTTAAAGCGGCTTGACTACCTGGATCAATGCCATAACCAACAATGCCTAAAATATCGGCTGTATTAATAATTTCTTGAGCAATATTGGGGGCTTTCATGGGATCGCTACTATCAATAATTGCCACTTCTAAAAGCCTTCCTGAAGGGGGTGAAGACTGATTATATTCGGTTTGATATTTGGCGACTCCCCGCAAAATCTCCGCAGCAGAATCTGCACTAATGGTAGTAGGTACAGCAACCGCAATGGTGATAGGATTTCCGGCTTTTTGGGCCTTAGAATTATTGAGATACATCAGTCCTTCAGGATCATTGGGATCTTCCTTGACTGCGGTTTGATAACTGGCGATCGCTTCTGGCCAGTTTTTTTGTTCAAAGGCCTTGGCCCCTGCTTCTTTATTAGGAGTTGGTTTTAATAAGATTTGTTCTCCCCGACTGACATTTTCCCCTTGGGTGGGATTAACGGTGGTATCGGTAGGAGATGGGGAGGAAATAGATTCTAAGGGTTGATTTTTGGGTTTTAACAGTAGATATGAACCGACACCACCCCCTATCAAGAGGAGAGCCACGACAATCATAACAGGCACTAACCAGGCTGGAGTCCCGTTACTGGAACTTCCTGCTACAACGGTTTTAGCGGGTTTATTGCCTGTCTTTCCTGGCTGCATTGCTTCTTGGGGTAAGCCGCAGATAATGCAGTCAGGGCCGGTGTTTTGTTGGGGAGTGTGGGGAGATGCCCCAGGATATTGCTTCCCGTCTTTGGGGACTCCATCACAAGTCCATGAACTCATCTGCTATTTTTCTCCTAATCACCATCTCATCAATTAGTAACGATTTTTTCGGGGAAAGCTGTAACTTTCTGTGATTTTTTCGTTATAAGGTAAGCTTAACAATTTTTTTTCAGATTGTCTGTACCAGTAGATGTTAAGAAGTTTAACTGAACTTCCCTTAATTAAGATTCTCCACAGATTTCTGAGGAATTGTTTTGAGAGTTGATGATGGGGATAGGCTTCTAAAATATAAGGTTCCAACGCTGATTAAAAATAAAATATAAATAATAATTTGTCCTAAATACAAGTTTTGTCGATAGCCAAACAAGGATTTTAAAATAATACCTGGAAATTGTTTGTCTGGTAAAATTTCTGTCCCGTCCCAAATTAACGGCCCCAAAATACAAGAATCTCCAGGAAAAATACACCAAGTAGCAAAACTGGGATCAAGTTGAGAGAGAAAAATAATTGTCAGGTTAAGATGTTTTAATACCCCAATCACTAATCCTCCTACTACTAAGAGTAAGAAAATTCCCATCACTTTAAAAAAGAGACGAATATTAATTTTAATACCGAGTTGAAATAAGAGAAATCCTAAAATTGCAGCCGTTGTTAATCCAGTTACTGCTCCAATAGTGGAAGTTTGCCATCCTGCTTGAAATTTAGCAACAACAAATAAAACAGTTTCAAATCCTTCTCTTAAAACCGCGATAAACACTAACAAAAATATTCCCTTTCCGGCTCCATTTTTTTGGATTAAGGCTGCTTGAATACCTTGTTCTACTTCTGCTTTTAAAGACTTGCCTTGTTGAGTCATCCAAATCAACATCCAACTTAACATCAAGATGGCAACTAAACCAAACGATGCGGCTAAACATTCTTTAATGACTGGGGTATAGGGACTCTGATAGGTGTTAACACCTTGGAGAATTCCTCCTAATAAAAAACCCACCATAACACTAGCAACAATACCGCCGCTAATGCCTTGATATACCCAGCGATTAAGTTTGGTTTGTTGGACTTTTTTTAAGCAAGCTAGGACAATTCCTACCACTAATGAGGCTTCAAATCCCTCTCTTAAGGTCACAACAAAAGTAGGTAAAGCAGCACTTAAATCCATGATTTTATGGGCTTACTTGATTACTTCTAAATTATACATAATCTCGTAACATTTTCTTGAGTTCAATGTTATGAACTTCTTCTTGACCAATCATTCCCCGTGCAAATTCTTCGATGTAGATACTCGCATCTTGTACTGCTGTTAAAAGCAATTTATACAATTCTAAAGCTTTCCCTTCATGGTTAAGACTTTCGGTTAAAATTGTGTGCAAGCTATGCTCATGACTTTCTTCCATCGGAGCAATTTTTAAGCTAGGATGTCCTTCTAATCCTGTGAGAATTTCTCCGACTTGTTGAGCATGAAGCAGGGATTCTGTGGCTTGTTGTTGGAAAAATTGTACAATAGGAATACGATTGGGGCCTGTTACCATTAAGGAATAATGAGTGTAGCGCACAACACCAGCTAATTCATATTCCATGATGGTGTTGAGAATTTCAATGGTTTTTTCGCGTTCGAGTTCTCTCATTTTTGTCCTTGCTGAAGAGAAAGATTCATGTTTAATGACAATATTTTCAACTTAATCCCTGTTCAGGATAATTACTTTATATCGTCAAGAGCATACCCTTCTATTCTAAAGCATATTACATCTATCTTTTTAGAGACTAATGGGAGTTAATTAAATCTAACTTTATCTAAAGCAGTTTAATTATTGGTTTTGGGTTTTTCTAAAATAAAGCTTAAGTTTTTTCAGGGATTAATTGTTATGTTAATTACAGTTAATCCTGATTTATTGTGATAAGGAGTTTGGTTGTAAGAGAATTTTACTTATTCTGAGGACTGTCTAAGATTAATTGGTTGTTGAGTGGGAGTATTTCTGATAGGTGATCGCTGTTTATTAGATTGAAATATTATATCGTTCCTTGATACTGGTAAAATAGATCAGAGATCATCAATAATGTCAACAATTATTAACGGCAAATGTCCCCTGTAACTATTTCTAAATCCCTTAATTGGTTGTATCGAGGAACTAGGGAAATTTTTCCTAATCAACCAGACTCAAATCACCCTGAAGAAAACCTAGTAAAATTGTTAGAGCAATGCGATCGCCCCTTAAGAGTTAAACTAGGAATTGACCCCACAGGGACAGATATTCACTTAGGCCATAGTATCCCTTTTCGCAAGTTACGGGCTTTTCAAGATGCGGGCCATACAGCCGTGGTCATTATTGGAGATTTTACCGCACAAATTGGCGACCCGACCGGAAAATCAGAAGTCCGTAAACAATTAACTTCCCAACAAGTTAAAGATAATGCAAAAAGTTATCTTGATCAACTCCGTCCCATTTTAGATTTTGATACCCCAGGACGGTTAGAAATTCGCTATAATTCTGAATGGTTAACTGACTTAAATTTAGCTAAAATTCAAGAATTGTTAGCCACAATGACTGTGGGGCAAATGTTAGCAAAAGAAGGATTTTCTGAACGCTATAAACAAGAAAATCCGATCTTTCTTCATGAATTTTTATATCCTTTGATGCAGGGTTATGATTCAGTGATGATCGATGCAGATGTGGAGTTGGGAGGAACGGATCAAAAGTTTAATATTGCTGTTGGTCGAGACTTACAAAGATACTTTGATAAAAAGCCTCAATTTGGTTTGTTATTGCCGATTTTAATTGGCACTGATGGCACACAAAAGATGTCAAAATCCCTCAATAATTATGTGGGTTTACGAGAAGATGAGTTATCAATGTATTCTAAATTAGAAAAAACCCCTGATGCTTTGATCAAGGATTATTTTGAACTATTGACTAATTTATCTTTAGAAACATTACCGGAAAATCCGAGGGAATGTCAAAAGCAATTAGCTATCGAAATTGTGTCTCAATTTCATGGGAAAGAAGCAGCATTAATGGCACAAAAGACTGCTGAAGATTTAGTCAAAAATAAAAGCACTGCGTCAACAGATGCAGTTCCAGAATATGAATTATCAAAGATTGAATTTCCCGCCAAATTATTCTACATTTTAAGTGCTAGTGGACTCTGTGGTAGTAGTGGGGAAGGAAGACGACAAATACAAGGAGGTGCAGTGCGTTTAGATGGGGAAAAAGTGACAGATGTTAATCTCAGTTTTGACAGTCCTGAACAACTTAAAAATAAAGTCTTACAAGTAGGTAAGAAAAAGTTTATTAAGTTAGTATAAATAAAAGTAAGGTGGGCAATGCCCACCGACAAAGTCATGTTTACTAAGTCCGACGTTTGGCCAAGAGCAAACCCGTGATCGTCAAGAAGCTTATACCTAGTCCACATACAATGTCATAAAAGCAATGTAGCCAAGTAGCGTTTAGCCAACTACCATTATGAATGGCACGACTTAACTGATAAACTGACTCAGGTGCCTGACGTAGCAAAACGTTAGTCCAGCCAGTTATGGCAAAGATGAAACCCACTGATCCAAAGACTGGAGAGACTATGTGATGATACTTGCGGACGTTTTGGTTAGGCTTCGGTGATTTTCCTTCTCTAGTGCTTCGCCAAATCCCTATTCCGGTGACAAACAGGGC
This sequence comes from Crocosphaera sp. UHCC 0190, assembly GCF_034932065.1. Lineage (NCBI taxonomy): Bacteria > Bacillati > Cyanobacteriota > Cyanophyceae > Chroococcales > Aphanothecaceae > Crocosphaera > Crocosphaera sp. UHCC 0190. The sequence continues at coordinate 16,398 of NZ_JAYGHP010000007.1, read as the reverse complement.
TAGTATAGAGAAAGCAACAAAGCCGTTGATCACTTGATAAGTAAACTCATTTACTGGTTGAAAGCTGTGCCATCTCTGGAAAAAACTGTACAGCCATTCTAGCTCAAAATCACGCCCGATCGCAATCAGACTCCCGGAAAGCGCATACCAAACTATTGGCAATGCAATCACAATTGTACCCAAACGTTTATGGAATAAAACCCATTGACGAAGAGATCCCTGGTGAGGAAACGACACTTTTTGCCCCTGATCAGGTTTAGTCAATAATTGGGGACTATTTTGTTTTGGTTGCTCACTCATAGATTAAAAAAACGCACCAAAATTTGATAACAAGCATAATTTAGGAATTATTGACGTTTTTTACTACATAAACCAGCAAACCCAAAAACACCTAAACCTAACAAGATAGACGGTTCAGGAACACCAACCGCTTGAAAATTTATTGTAAACTCTCCGGATTGCAACAAACGTTCTCCCTCATTAGGATTGAGATCAATCAATCTCAATGTTGCTGAATAATTTTTAGTTTCTGAAAGTTGTGGAGCATAAACATAAGGTTTAAATGCAAAATCATCCCCTTTACCAATCTCAGTTTGCTGACCGATTGAATCCAATAAAGTTTGTCCATTACTATCAGCAAATATTAAACCTGGGGTAATATATACTAATTCAAAAGCAATGGTTGCATTATCACCCAGTAAGGTATTCCAACGATCACTACCACTATGATAAACTCCCGCAATATAGGGGTCATCTAAACTATCAGCTAGATGCTTAACTGGTTTAGTGGTTAAATCAGAGAAAATATTGTCCTCTGTTTTGATACTAACCATTTGACCTTTAAACGCTCCTGTCCCTTGAACAAGCTGTAAGGGAGGTAAGTTAAAACTGATTTCTGGAAGCTGATTATTGGTATTAGTAGGAATGATGGTAGGACTATCAAAAGGTCCAGTATAACTATAGATTCCAATACCATGAAAGTGACTATTTTCTGGGGGTTCATGGGTATGGGGAAATAGCAAAGACAGGTGATTATAGTTGGGGTTTGCCAATCCTGCGTATGTCCCACTAACGAAGGTTTCTAAACTATCTCGTCCCACAACCATATGATGATGACCAAAATGTGCCTGAGCCAAGGTAACTTCAGCAGTAGAGAAAATAGATAATGCGACTAAAGGAGAACCTAACAAAATGTTAGTAGCGGGTTTTAAGAAAGTCATGTTGTGTTCTTAATGTTCAATAACATCCGCCATTGTGCCTAAGGTTTTTATAAGTGTCAAAAGACAGCTTGTCAAACATTTTAACGACAGCTTGTCAAACTTTAAGATGTGTAAAGTGTCTTGTTATTTATTCAGGATAATATCCAGTTTTGATGACATTTGTGATGTAAAACTCAAGACTTTTTTAAAAAAATATAGCTTCTTACTTAACTTTGACAACTGGTATTTTGAAAAATTGTCTTAATTATGCTTTTACTAAACCCGAAGGAAGTTAGAATGAATTAAACAATCAATCCAGCCGATCATATCTACTTCTTATGACTCAACCCATTAACCTGTTTGAATACGAATCCTTAGCCAAACAAAAACTTTCAGGAATGGCATGGGATTATTATCGTAGTGGTGCATTAGATGAAATTACCCTCAGAAAAAATAGAACAGTTTTTGAACAATATCAACTCTATCCTAAAATGTTAGTTGATGTGAGCAATATTGACTTATCAACTAATATTTTAGGGCAAACTTTATCAATGCCGATTGGGGTTGCACCTATGGCCTTTCAATGTTTAGCTCATCCTCAAGGTGAAAGAGCCACAGCAAAAGTGCTTTCTGATTTAAAAACGTTATTAATCCTCAGCACTTTATCAACCACCAGTTTAGAAGATGTTGCCGCTTGTCAATCTCATAATTTAAGATGGTTTCAATTGTATATTCATCGAGATAAAGGATTAACCAAAGCTTTAGTTGAAAGGGCAGAAAAAGCAGGTTATACTGCCTTATGTGTGACGGTAGATGCCCCCATGATGGGACGTAGAGAAGCAGATGTTAGGAATCAATTTACCTTACCACCACATTTACAATTAGCTAACTTGGTCAGTCTGACAAATTTAGCCATTCCCTCAACCATTGGTGAGTCAGGATTATTTGCTTATTTTCAACAACAAATTGATCCTAGTATCACATGGAAAGATATAGATTGGTTGCAATCTATCACTAAACTTCCTATTGTTTTAAAAGGAATTTTAAGGGCAGATGATGCCCGTTTAGCAGTTGAAAATGGAGTCAAAGCAATTATTATTTCTAATCACGGAGGACGACAATTAGACGGTGCGATCGCCTCTTTAGATGCCTTACCACACATTGTTACCGCAGTGGGTGATAAAATTGATATCCTAATGGATGGAGGAATTCGGCGAGGCACTGATATTTTTAAATCCTTAGCATTAGGCGCAAAAGCTGTATTAATTGGTCGTCCGATTTTATGGGGTTTAGCGGTTGATGGAGAAGCAGGGGTTAACCATATTTTACAACTCTTAAAAGATGAATTGATTTTAGCAATGGCCTTAAGCGGTTGTCCGAATATTCAAGAGATTAATAACAATTTTTTGATTAAATAATCAATGAAAAGTAACGATTTATGTTGAATATTCATCAAGATGACTAATAGCTGGTAAAATTTTCTTGTATTGTCATTATTTCTAATACTAATACAACGGAAACGATATTAAAGCCACAAATGCTAATACGAAAATCCTAAAATTATCCTATGAATCAAAGATTAAATATTCACAATTATTATCAAAATTTTCTGTGGTTATTCAAACGGTTTAATTTTTTCAAACTTAAGGAATTACTCGGACTTGACTTACGTTCTCTTGCCTTGTTCCGATTTTTTTTAGGCTTATTAATTATAATCGATTTAATTAATCGCGCTCAAGATATTAAAGCCCATTATACAGAATCTGGCGTTTTTCGTTTAGCAGCACTCACTAATGAATTTTCTGGTCGCTGGTTTTGGTCTTTACATTTTATCAATGGCACCGTTTTTTTTCAAGGAATTCTCTTTTTAATTGCTGGATTATTTGCCTTTTTTTTACTAATTGGTTATCGAACTCGACTGGTTACAATTATATCATGGTTATTTTTGATCTCGCTTCAGAACCGCAATCAGATGATCTTGAGTGCGGGAGATACAGAACTTCTTTTACTACTATTTTGGGGTATGTTTCTACCTTTAGGAGCTTATTACTCTGTAGATAATGCCCTTAATTTATACGCGAAAAATTTACCTAAAAGAATTCTTTCTGGGGCAACAATAGCTTTAACATTACAAATTTGTTTTATTTATTGGTTTGCTGCCTTTTTTAAGATGAAATCAGAATCATGGGAGAAAGGGTTAGCTGTTTATAATTCTTTAAATGCTGATTATATAGTCACCTCTTTCGGGGCTTTTCTGCGTCATTTTCCAACCTTATTAATGATTTTTACTTTTGCTACTATTTGGTTAGAATTATTGGGGCCATTTCTATTATTTATTCCTATCAAAAACAATTATTTTCGCTACCTAGCAACCTTTATGTTCATCTCATTACACCTAAGTTTTGGCATAGTATTTAGGTTAGGACTATTTCCCTTAATTGGTGCGACAGCTTGGTTAGCATTGTTACCAAGTGAATTATGGGAAAGCATTAATAATAGACTTAAAACTTCCAAATATCAGCAATTAAAAATTTACTATGATCAGAAATGTAAAAGTAGTAAAAAATTATTGTGTTTATTTAGTACATTCCTCTTTTTATCAGACATTCCCTTAATTCCAGCCCAGAATAATCCAGAAGTTTTCAAATCATTAAAGTCAGAAAATTCTTGGGTCGTTATTGATGATCAAGGAAAGCAACATTTTCAGTTTAAAGCAATTATTTATCTCAGTCGCTTTTCTCCCTTATCAAAAATTTTAGCTTCTCTTCTAAAATGCTATCCCCTACAATGGATAGGAAGAAAAATATTCAACAATCAACTTTTAACTAATCCCCTAATAACTAGGAATTTAAAGTTTCATGAATTCAAAGTAAATTCATCGTGGTCAACCAATGTTATTGCTTTATGTTTAATCTTAATTATCTTTTTTTGGAATATCAGAAGTCTTAATCCTTCAAAGGTAAAACTTCCACAAACCATCAAAGAAATTGTCTATAGTTTAAATTTAATCCAAAAATGGGATATGTTTTCTGAACCTACTGGTGCCGCAGAATGGTACGTTATTCCTGGTCAACTTAAAGATGGCACAAAAATTGATGTTTTTCGAGATGGAAAACCGATTATCTGGGAGAAACCAGATCTCAACTTCGCAGCATTTAAAAATATGCGGTGGCGTAAATATTTAACCCGTCTTAATAGTAAAAATTATGAAAAACATCGTCTTTATTATGGTAAATATCTTTGTTTTCGCTGGAATAGTAAACATCAAGGAGATAAACAACTTAATAACTTCAAAATTTATTATCTCAGCCAGAAGATTAAGTCCAAGGATCAATCTTCTAAAATAAATCGCATTTTTTTATGGAAACACAGTTGTTTTAAATAATATAAAGATTAAATTTTTATCAGAACTTCTCCTAATCAAACCAAATCCGCTTTAAAAAGTAGAGTTATTAAAACCAACAAAACCCAGTAGAGACGTTGCCTGCAACGTCTCTACGTTAATCTATTTTGATAACCGGATTTGGTATCAAACCATAAAACGATCAGATAAAATTAGTTTTAAAGTGACTAGATAAAACTATTATGACTTTTTTTGATAACGCATTCCTGGCAACTGAGTAATTAATCCTTCTAGTTCTAATTGTAACAATCCCCCAGAAACTTGTGGGGTATTTAAACCTGTTTCTTGAACAATTGTATCAAAGGATTTCCCTTCATTGGTAATGACTTGAAATATCTTTAATAAATCGGGTTCTAACTTCGGTAAAGATTGGGGACTTGGTGATTCAAATAGTGATAATTGTTGAGGTTGATTAAGATTAGGAATCGCTCCCAACATCTCTAATAATTCTTCTTCTGTAAGAATCATTTCTGCCCCATGATGAATTAATCTTAAACAACCTTTTGCCTGGATAACATCAGGAGAATTGGGCAAAGTATAAACATCTCGACAAAATTCGTTAGCATAACGAGCAGTAATTAATGCCCCAGATTTTTCCGGTGCTTCCATTACTAAAACTGCCCGACTTAACCCCGCAATAATTCGATTTCTGGCAGGAAAATGACGGCGATCACCTGGAGTTCCAGAGGGATATTCACTCACAATTAATCCTTTTTGTTGAATAGTTTTATGTAGTTGTTGATGACTACTGGGATAAACCACATCTACCCCCGTTCCTAACACAGCAATAGTTCTTCCTCCTGCGTCTAAACAAGTTTGATGGGCTACTCCATCAATTCCTGCAGCCATCCCCGAAACCACCGTAAAGCCATGTTTAACAAGGGCCACAGTGATTTTCTGAGTCCACCGACGACCATGTTCTGTGGGGTAACGAGTGCCAACAATACCAATTAAGGGTGTATTTCCTTGATTTTCGGCTAAATCTGGCTGTCCTTGATAATATAATAGGGGGGGTGGGCTAGGAGTTTCTAATAAAAGACGGGGATAATTTGGGTCAGCAGGTGTCCAGAATTGCGGGTTTTTTTGTTGATGTTTCTCTAATAATTCTGATGGATTTGATTGCGATCGCTGTTGTTTAATGGTATTAATTAATTTGAGTCCTAAGCCTTCAACTTGTCCTAGGTTTTCTGGAGAGGTTTCCCAAGCAGTTTTTAAGGTTCCAAACTGTTGCCAGATTCGTTTAAGTAACACTGGCCCCACTCCAGAAATGTTTGACCAAGCTAACCAGTAAGCACTGTCTTCTTGCAATTTTATCTCCTTCTAATTAGTCATAGTTTGCTGATTCATGATTTCTGATTTTTTCTTGCCTATTTCTAAGTCTTGAATTAAGTCTAAAGCTTGTTGATAAGAAAGAGAATCTCCTTGTTCTTGAGATAGAATTGCCCCTTGACGAAAATCAGCAATTGCTCCTGCTTTATTGCCTAATTCTAAGTAAACATAAGCTCGATTATAATAGGCGATCGCTAAGTTTTGATCAAGGGCGATTGCTCGTTGATAGTCTTCTAAAGCGTTTTGATATTGTTGTAACCAAAAATAAGCAGTTCCTCGATAATTATAAACCTCTGCGCTAGGTTCTAGGTCAATAACATGAGTGAAATCTGCAATTGCTCCTGCAAAATCTTCTTGAGAGTGACTACGAATTAAACCCCGTTTTAAATAAGCCTCTGCACTATTTGGATTCTCTTGAATCGTTTTCTCAACTTCTTCCAATTCATCGACATCATAATGAGCGATAATGATGGGATGAATATAATTTTGTTTGACTTTAATTTGGGCATTTGCTGATAGAATAAACCAACCAAAGCAGTTAACGAAAATAATTAAACCTTGTCTGATGATTCTAGATTTCATAAAATTGATAGGAGTCAATAGGAATGATAAACTAATAATAACAAAAATAAGTAATCTCCAATACATCAATGATTCAATTATATAATATTTGAGTTACTCTAGAAGGGTTGGATTTAACATTATTCAGGAACTCTCGATGAAAGTCGCCGTATTTAGTACCGAACCCCATGATCGTCATTTTCTTGACCTAGCGAATCAGTCTATGAATACCAATCATGAATTAGTTTATTTTGATACTCGCTTAGAACCCAAGACGGCCTCTTTAGCTGAGGGTTTTCCTGCTATTTGTGCCTTTGTTAATGATGATCTTGGTCAGGAAACTTTAAAAAATTTGGCATCTCATGGGATAAAATTAATTGCCTTACGGTGTACGGGATATAATAATGTAGACTTAAAAACGGCTGCTGAACTGGGAATAAAAGTAGTTCGGGTTACGGCTTATTCTCCTTATTCTGTGGCAGAATTGGCTATAGGATTAATTTTAATGTTAAATCGTAAACTTTATAAAGCTTATAATCGTGTTCGGGATGATAATTTTTCTTTAACTGGATTATTAGGATTTGATCTTCATGGTCGAACAGTGGGTATTATTGGAACGGGTAAAATTGGCGTAATTTTTGCCAAAATTATGCAAGGATTTGGTTGTCATTTACTAGGATATGATCCCTATCCTAATCCTCAATTTAAAGCTTTTGAAAATACTCACTATGTCGATTTACCTGAATTATTAGCCAATTCAGATATTATTTCCTTACACTGTCCTTTGACCCCTGAAAACTATCATTTGATTAATGAAACAACTATAGAGCAGATGAAAAATGGCATGATGTTAATTAATACCAGTCGCGGTCAATTAATTGACACAAAAGCTGTGATAACTGGCATTAAATCAGGAAAAATTGGTTACTTAGGAATTGACGTTTATGAGCAAGAAGATGACATCTTTTTTAAAGATTTATCTGGTACAATTATTCAAGATGATACATTTCAATTACTCCAATCTTTCCCCAATGTAGTAATTACCTCCCATCAAGGTTATTTTACCGAAAATGCCCTTAATGATATTACCACGACTACTATTAACAGCCTAACAGAATTTGAGGAAGGAAAACCCCTGAGCAATGAAGTCAAAAATCATTAAAAATATAACTATATCTAGGTTAAAGTTAAGATAGATTCGTCTTGGGGACTGTATGGAAAATTTTTTTTATAGGGCCATGGCACTAATACGCTTGGTCTATAGTCCCCAACTTTTATCTATGCCATGCCCCTAAGTAACACAAAATAGATAAAATAGATTTTGCTATTGTTATTAAAAAAAATGCAACTATTTCCCTCATTTGTTCTTGCTTCTGCTTCCCCGGCCCGTCTCAAACTACTACAAACAGTTGGCATTAATCCTATTGTCTGTCATAGTAACTTTGATGAATCCCAAATTCAAGAAAATAACCCTCAAGAATTAGTCCAAATCTTAGCAAATTGTAAAGCAAAAATTGTCGCTCAACAATATCCAGACTCTCTCGTTTTAGGGTGTGATTCTTTGTTAGTTGTAGAAGGAGAAATTTATGGTAAACCAGACTCTCCCGATGAAGCGATCGCTCGTTGGCAAAAAATGCGAAATAATCAAGGAGTATTGTACACGGGTCATGCCATTTTTGATGGCAAACAACACAAAAATTTAAGTGATTGTGGTACAACAAAAGTCCACTTTGCTGACATCGATAATAGAACGATTAAAGCCTATGTTAACACTGGAGAACCCCTCAAATGTGCGGGATGTTTTGCCTTAGAAGGAAAGGGAGGCTTATTTGTTGAAAAAATCGAAGGCTGTCATAGTAATATTATCGGTTTGAGTCTGCCTTTGTTAAGAAAAATGTTACAAAAATTGGGTTATGATGTCCAAGATTTTTGGCAAAATGATATTCATCTAAATTAAGCAAAAAGTCAAGTTCAAACAGCCCAACAAACATCAGAAACAGTCCCGCAAGGAGAAACAGCTTAATTAAAAAAATAGTAGGAAGTGGAGTCAATGAGTTATAATCATTTTAATCCCACAAATTATTGACTCCATCCCTTCCTAAAACGTCGTTTTTTTAAAGGTTAATTTAGGCAAAATTTAATTAATTACCATGAATAATAACACAAGTTTATCAACCGAAGACTATCAAAAAAAAATGCAGCGACGCAAAGAAATTCAAGAAAAACGAGTCGCCGAAGCATCAACTGAAAAAGGGTTAATTATTGTTAATACAGGAAACGGCAAAGGCAAAACCACCGCAGCATTAGGAATGGTGATGCGATCACTTGGTCACGGTTTCCGAGTCGCTATTATTCAGTTTATCAAAGGAGCTTGGGAACCGGCCGAAAAAGCTGTTTTCAGTCATTGGGACAAACAACTAGAATTTTATGCCATGGGAGAAGGATTTACCTGGGAAACTCAAGATAGAGAACGGGATATTCAAAAAGCTCGTGAAGCTTGGGAAAAAGGATTATCCTTTATTCGTAACCCAGACTATCAATTAGTCCTACTCGATGAAATTAATGTCGCTCTCAAATTAGGTTATCTCGATGTCCAAACCCTATTAACTGGACTGTCAGAAAAACCCGAAAATACCCATGTTATTTTAACCGGACGTGGTGCGCCCTCAGAATTAATTGAAGTCGCTGACTTAGTGACTGAAATGAAATTAATCAAACATCCTTTTAAAGAGCAAGGAGTGAAAGCTCAAGCAGGGATCGAATTCTAACCCTTATTCTTTTAAACAAGTGCTGAGAATACGATGATCATTGTCACTAATCTTGTTAAGACGATGATAGCCTTGTAAATTCATTTCTGATACTTGAGCATTGCTTGCCATAGGGGAAGAGCTTTGCAATGAAATAGAATAGGCATACTTACTGCCGTCATAAGGGTCAACAATTGACAAATTCATCTGACCCCCGTTAAGTGTCCCCGAAAAACAGCTAAACTCAGATTGTGGCAGATAAACCGCCCCTTTAATTTCCCCTTTTTCTATACGAAAGACCATGTATTCTTGTCCAATTTCTTCCGCATGGGGAGAGCGGCCATAAAGATAGACCCCATTGGCGAGCAAATGAGAGGAAGATGTTTGTGCTAATAGGGGTGATTGAGCTACCCTGTTTTGTGGGTTAGGGGCCCCTTTCTGTGCGGCCACAGCAGGCAAACCGTTAAGGGTTCCTAAACCGAGAAAAAAACTAATGGATAAGAAAGAAAGATGTGTGAGTGAGGGTAAAAACGATTTGCAAAATAACATTGTGTGTGTTTCTCTTAAAAAATTTTGACAGCCAGTTGATATGTCTCCACCATACCCAGACCAAAAAGAGGTAAACTCACCCGAAAAGGTGACTCTTTTTCATACAAGAGAATGATTCGATTTCCAGACATTCCGGAATTATGTCAGTGGTTAGTTAATTGACCACTTTTGTCCTGGTTTAAAACTTAGACAGGAACAACGTGAATAACATACCCAGTACAGGTATGGGTGTTTAACACAGGGTTCCAAAACTTCCCACAAAAATAAATGTGGTAGGGACTTAGACCAGCGCGCAGATGTTCCTCACAACCAACTTCATTTTGCAATCACTTTCCCTGGTGCGTCAATTTTTTTCTTAAGTTTTAACAAGTTGTCTTCTCACCCCATCAACCCATCACCCCCTCACATCCTCACGTCCCCTTATTTCCTCTAATAATCCGGCACAAGCATCTAACAATAAATCGATCACCCGATCAAACCCTTCTTGCCCTCCATAATAAGGATCAGGGACTTCTTTTTCGGGAGATTGAGTCGCAAAATCACACATCAAACGCACCTTGTCCCGATAGCAATTTTGTCCATCAAGGGTTAAGATATCCTGATAATTTTGTCGATCCATTGCTAAAATCAAGTCAAACTTTTCAAAGTCAGATACGTCAAATTGTCTGGCACTGCCCAAAAGTTCAATTCCTCGACGGGCCGCTGTTGCCCGCATTCGCCGATCAGGAGAAGCCCCAACATGATAACTTGATGTCCCTGCCGAATCGCAAACGATCAAATGTTCTAACCCTTGCTGTTTGAGCAAATAGTTCATAATATTCTCGGCTGAGGGAGAACGACAAATATTACCGAGACAGACAAACAACAATTTATAAGCCATAAATCTTCACAAATGACGCTTACATCAGAGATGATAGGAAAATTCTGGGGTTAGCTCTCCAAGCAAATACCTAGATTCCTAACCCAATTCAATGCTAAGGTTCAATCATTAATTTTGTAAACCTATTTTTACAGAGGCAACCACTTAATGCTGAAATTACCCAAAAAAACCCGATCTTACGGCTCTTATTACAATAGCTCTTACTATAATAAAGGGAAAAATCGGCCTAAAATTTCCTTATTATGGCTAATTATCTCTATTCCGGTATTAATTATCCTATCAGAACTCTTAGCACAAGCTTATCTAGGGATTACGGGTACAGGCAACAATATTAATGGCAAATCGCCTTTAGTACAAGCCTATAAACTAAAATTTTTAACGGCAACGGAAAAACCCATCGAAGGTTTGATCGATCAAGGTAAATTAGTGGTCAAACGTAGCCCCACGACGGGTTATGAATTAGTCAGTAAACAAAAGAGTGAATTCTTGAAAATTAATGAGCAAGGGTTACGGGATAATGATCCTCTCCCTTTAGCTAAACCCAAGAATGAAATTCGTATTTTTGTCTTAGGGGGTTCCACTGCTTTTGGGCAATTAAACCCCAATAATGATGCTACCATTAGTCATCGATTAGAAACCCGTCTTAAACAGCGAGTAAGTCAACAAAAAAGTTCTCCGGCGAAATATCGTCCTGATGTTTTTCCCTTTTTTGTACCAACTAGACAACAATTAATGAAATTGCCCCCGAAAATTCGAGAAGGGAATTATCGGGTGATTAATGCGGCAGTTCCTGGTTATACTTCTGGCAATGAATTAGCACAATTAGCTCTAAAAATTCTACCTTATCAACCCGATTTAATTGTGGTTTTAGATGGTTATGGGGATGTAATGTTATCCAGTAATTCCCCTCAAACTGATATTCCCCATATTGATGAATTTTTAGCTGATGCTAAGGGACATTTTCAGAATTCTTTAAACTTTTCCTTTGATCAATGGTTACAAAATACTGGATTAGTTAAACTGATTAATTCCTGGACAGGTTCTGCTAAAACTACCTTACCTGTCGCCCAAACAAGTCTAGTGGTGAATAATGATGGCAAAGCTTTAAAACATTTTTTACCGAATAATCAAGAAGAATTAAAACAACGAGTCGAACGTTATCGAGTAAATCATCAACGATTAATTCAGATGTCTTCTCGCCTAGGTATTCCGGTGGTTCTGGCAATTCAACCTGAAATTACTGGCCGCCCTGTTGAGAAACTTTCTGCTGATGAAAAAGCTATCCGCGATCGCATTGGTAACGAATATGTTGAAAAATTCCCCAAAGCTTATGGAGAGTTTGTTAAGACAACACAACAGTTAGCGAAAGCTTATCCTAAAAATGTGAAAGTTGTGAATTTCTATAACGGTAATTCTAATTTTCCGACTCCGATGTTTGCTGATACAGTTCATCTTACAGATAAGGCCAATACTCGGTTAGCTGAAAACCTTTATCATGCCATTACTGCTTGGGAAAAAATTCAAATTATTCCCCAGAACTATTATCTCAAAAACAATTAATTAGTAATAGGGAATAGGGAATAGGTTTTAGTGTTAAAATCCCCCTATTCTTCGGACTTATTTTACTGGTTAAGTAGATTGTACGTTTAGTATATGAAAAAAAAATCATCCGTCATTGGTTTGGATCTCGGTGGAACTGCGATTAAATTAGGACTTTTTCTGGAAGATGGTACTTGTTTAAACTCCCTAACAGTTGCCACTCCTCAACCTGCCACCCCAAAAGCCGTTTTAGGGGCAATGATAACGGCAATTCGGGAACTTAATCACGATCAAGACTGTCTCGCCTTAGGAGTAGGAACCCCAGGGCCAGCCGATGGAACCGGAAGAATTGCGAAAGTAGCCATTAACCTCTCAGGATGGCAAGATGTCCCCCTTGCTGACTGGTTAGAAGAAGCAAGCGGACTGCCCACCACTATCGCTAATGATGCCAACTGTGCGGGGTTAGGAGAAGCTTGGTTAGGGGCGGGAAAATCCTTTAAAAACCTCATTTTATTAACTCTTGGTACGGGAGTCGGTGGGGCAATTATTCTCAATGGTCATTTGTTTACCGGACATTTGGGGGCAGCCGGGGAATTAGGGTTAATTACCTTAAATTTTGATGGCCCCCCCTGTAATAGTGGCAACCAAGGGTCATTAGAACAGTATGCCTCTATTCAAGCAATTCGTCGCATGACAGGCAAAGAACCAGCAGAATTAGGTCAATTAGCGCAAAAAGGCAACCGAGAAGCCTTAGAATTTTGGCAAGGGTATGGTCGCTTATTAGGGGCAGGTTTAGCGAGTTTAATCTATGTTTTAACCCCAGAAGCCGTTATTATTGGAGGTGGAGTCAGTGGCAGTACACCCTATTTTTTTCCTGCTACCCTAGAGGAAATAGAAAGAAGAGTTTTACTCAGTTCTCGACAAGATTTACAGTTATTGACGGCAAAATTAGGTAATCAAGCAGGGATGATTGGTGCAGCTAAATTAGCCTGGGAATTGGTAGTTAGTCAAAGGCTAAATTTGTAAAATAATTAGGGGAATAAAACCATGAGCAAGGTGACAGCAAATGACCTTCAAGAACTCAAAGACTTGATCAATAGCGGATTTACAGAAATCAAGCAAGATATTGTTGAGGTCAGACAAGATATTGGTAACGTTAAACAAGATATTAGTAATGTCAAACAAGACATTGTTGAAACAAGACAAGATATTAGTAACGTCAAACAAGACATTGTTGAAACAAGACAAGATATTAGTAACGTCAAACAAGATATTACTGAACTTAAAGAAGATATTAATGGAATAGATAAGCAAATAGGAATTGTTGATGCTCGTCTAGATGAATGGAAACCATCAATTCATAAAATTAGTGATTTAGCGGAGAAAGTGGGAGAACTTAAGAACTGGAGACAGATCGTAATCATTACAATAACAGCCACTATTAGTGGTGCTATTGGTTGGATAATTCGAGGGGGAAGCCTCAAACCTTAAATTAGTCTAGGAATTAATTGCTAAGTTAACTGGATTGTGAAAAAATGATGGTACAAAAGTTTTTAGATTATGTTTGAACCCTATACAGATTGGTCGATTATCGCAATTTTTATTTTTATTTACAGCCTAATTGCTGGACTTTTAGGACGTACCTGGGTTTCTGATGCTATCGTTTTTTCGTTTACTGGATTATTACTCGGCCCCTTTGGATTGGGAATTCTTCACTTCAATGTTACCTCTGAAAATCTTAAAACAATTGTTGAGTTAACCCTTGCCCTCATTCTTTTTACTGATGCTGCTAATGCCAATTTAGGGGTATTAAAAAATAGTTTGCGTTTGCCTTGGCGACTGTTGGCCATAGGACTACCACTGACGATTTTGCTAGGGTTTGGCTTGAGTACCCTTCTGTTTCCCGAATTTAGTACAGTAGAAGCGGCTTTATTAGCAGTTATGTTAGCCCCTACAGATGCGGCCTTAGGAAAGGCTGTGGTGACAAATCCCCAAGTTCCTGACAATATCAGAGAAGACCTCAATGTTGAGAGTGGCCTGAATGATGGGATTTGTGTCCCCCTTTTGTTGGCCTTACTTGCAATCACGACGGGAAATAATTCAGACAATAACACGGTTAATTTACTAACAACTTTATTTCTGGAACAAATTGGGATTGGAGTCTTAGTCGGGGCTAGTTTTTCCGTCATCGGTACCCAATTACGACAATTCTGTATTAACCAGAACTGGATTGCCCATGATTGGCAACCAGTGCAGGCGATCGCCTTAGCAGTTGGGTGTTTTGCCACTGCACAACACTTGGGAGGCAGTGGATTTATCTCTTGCTTTGTGGGGGGACTTGTTTTTGGGGGAATCGTCAAAAGAGGCAAGAAAGAACTGTTAATCGCCGCCGAAGCGACTGGCGATACCCTCTCTTTGATTACTTGGGTCGCCTTTGGGTCTTCCGTCGTTGTGTTAGTATTCAATCACCCTAGCTGGCAAGCCTTTCTCTATGGGGTTTTGAGTCTGACGCTGATTCGTATGCTTCCTGTATTTATTGCCCTATTCGGTATGAAATTAGACCTATGGACTAAACTCTTTATTGGGTGGTTTGGCCCTAGAGGTTTAGCGAGCATTGTTTTTGCGGTCATTGTCCTGGATGAAAAGTTACCCCACAGTCAAGAAATCGCCATAATCGTCGCTACGACCATTATTTTGAGTATTTTGGCTCATGGTTTAACCGCTAACCCCCTGGCTAACCGTTATGGCCAGTGGATTGCTCAACAGAAAGTCAGCCATTAGGCAATATCCATCAAGAATTAATCACATTATCACCCTGAAAATATTGCTGAAAATATTGCTGGTATAAACGACAACTGGGCATAACTTCATTACCCTTAAGATTGACTAATCCAAAACTCTGTAACTTGATAGCAGTTAATAAATCTAGCTCAATTGCTTCTGGAGCAAAGACCACTTTTTCTAAGGTTTCTAGTAACTCAGAATCTTGTCTTTGTAGGTTGTATAATTGCCGTTGGAGATGGTCACTATAAATCCCACATTTCGCACTTCAAAATGTAGCATCAAAGAAATCTCGAAAAAGATACTTATTTTTCAGTTATATTCTCTATTAAAATAAGAGAACTTTTTGCTGAAGCTCCCTATTAGCATTAAGGGAATTTTATTGAGAATAAAAGCCCACCACTATTGATGATCTATCATAATTTGTCGGTCATTTTTTAACCTGAATTAAGAGAGATAAAAACGGTTATTTTTTACCCAGATAAGATATAATACTTTTGGGAAGAGGTCGGAAAAAAACTTAAGATTAACTGGCGTTCTTCCGTGAGATTAACAATTTGTTTAACTCCTGATAGCAAGAGGAGGTGAATTCCTTGAAAACACTGGAATAGCCATCTTAAGGTTGGGGTTTTAGTTAACTTACCTAATTGATTTTTTAATCCTGTTTTTGCTTCTTTTAGTTGACGACGTAATTCTCTTTGTCCTAAAGAATAAACCAGAAGGCATAAACCCATTAACATCGCCATTGTTTCAACTCTTTGAGGAGATTTAAGAAAAACACTATCGGCAAAAAATAAAGGATCTTTCAGAAAACCAAACCCTCTCTCTGGGGCTTGTTGCTCTTTATATTTAATCAAGATATCGTCAGAACTTAATCTATTGTCGTCGAGTTCATTTGTGGCTAAGATAAATCGTCCTGCTCTTTTTTCTAATTCATTAACTTGATCGGTATTAATTCCAAGAGTTGCTGTGATTTGGAATAAATTCTTCCCGATTTCTTGGTTCTTTTTCTGATTCTTTTCTGGAATTTCTTGAATCTGTATATCGGCAAGTTGATGGTATTTTAACCTCTTAGAAAAATTATTAGCCGCCTCAGTCGCTCCTTCAAAGGAAGTGAATTTCTTTTTCATTAATGACTTGAGAGCCTGATGCGCTTTTTGTTTTTCCTTGTCGCTCCTCTCAGACAGTTTTGTCAAATCTGATTCCTTTCTTTTTTGACTTTCAACTAACAACCATCTTTGCTTAATTTCTCCATAAGTTATTACCTCTTCTTTCCAGGAATATCCTTCTATTGAACTAGAAGTTAGTTGATTATCTAAGATATTTTTGACTAATTCTTTAGCTTTGCCCAGAGATAAGGGAACTCTTGATAACCATTTAATTGATGACATTAATTGAAGATTTTTAGCT